>JBOFFO010000249.1:0-3153 GCA_051648665.1 Beijerinckiaceae bacterium
GCAGCACGGAAATCCAACGTCAAGCCTCTGGATTCGACCCGCATTGACATCGAACGCAAGTCACGGGTGGAAATGACCGCCCTTCTCAACGATTTGCTGGCGGACGCCAGCGATCTGTCAATGCAGTGCAAGAACGCCCATTGGAATGTGAAAGGCCCGCATTTCATCGGGCTGCACAAATTGTTCGACGAACTCTATGCGGGCGTTGGCGAGCATATCGATGAAATTGCGGAACGCATCGGTGCCCTTGGCGGATACGTCAAAGGTCGTATTCAGGACGCACACGCAGCCACGCGACTGAAAGCGTATCCTACCAGCATCACCGACGGTATGGATCATGTCCGCGCTTTGGCTGACGCCTTCGGAAAATTCGCCAACGCCTTACGCGAAGGCATCGAAAAGGCCGAAGACGCCGAAGACATGGTGACGTCGGACATGCTGACCGGCATCAATGGCGCAATCGACAAGGATCTCTGGTTCCTTGAAGCGCATTTGCGCGGCTAAGCAAAAAACAAGAGTGAATGCCAAGCCTTGAACGGTTTGCGCGCAAATTTCCGCGAACAAAAAACCCTCTCGTGCAATATCAGGATCGATCAGGTCCAGCATCCGCACCACACCTGAGACCGGCGGCGAAAACGAACAGCGCGTCTGGGATTTGATGCGGACGATTGATTTCTGCATGTTTACCACACTATCCGGCCGCATCATGCGCGCCCGGCCGATGTCGTCGATTGTTCATGCGGATGAGAGGGCAATCTATCTCCTTTCCGATCGCAATGGTGGCAAGGATGAAGAGATCGAAACGCATCCGGACGTGTGTCTGGCTTATTCAAACGGATCGTCTCAATTCGTGTCGCTCTCTGGCACAGCGGTTATCAGTACTGATCGTGCCTTGATCGAACGTTTGTGGAATCCGGGTGCACAGGCCTTCTGGCCCAATGGACCGCGCGATCCCGATGTCTATGCAATTGTTGTCCGTCCGTCCAAGGCCGAATACTGGGACGGAAATTCCGGCCTTGTCGCGGCTGCGAAAATGGTCTGGTCCATGGCAACGGGATCACCGCCCAACCTTGGAGACAATAAAAAAATAAACTTGTAAGCAGCTTGAGAGGCCGCAATCAGCGTCACCGCTCGCGCAGATAAGTCCCTATCCGCCGCACCGTTTCCTCGCAATCGCGCATCGAACCGGCAAACGAAATTCTTATTGTTCGCGCACCCCTTCCACCGTCGAAATCAAGACCCGGCGTGATCGCAACCCCGGCGCGTTCCAGAACATCGCGGCAGAAAGCCATAGAGTCGTTGGTGAGATGGCCAACATCGGCATAAATATAAAACGCGCCATCGACAGGATAGAAATTGCCAAGGCCAATGCCGGGCAGTTCCCGCATCAGAAAGGCGCGGTTGGCGGCATAGGTGCTTTTGATCGCCTCGCACTCGGCTGTGGCGTCAAATGCCGCCTCGGCGGCCACCTGGCTGAGGAAAGGCACCGAGATCGAAAAATTCTGCTGTAGCCTTTCAATCGGCCTGATCAACCTGTCCGGCACCACCAGCCATCCGACGCGCCAGCCGGTCATGCAATAATATTTCGAGAATGAATTAACAACGATGGCGTCGCCATCCACGGCCAATGCAGTGCATTCCGGCTTGGCATACGTCAGGCCGTGATAGATTTCATCGGAGATGAACCAGAGGCCAGCCGACTTGCAGGCGTCTGATAGCGCCGCAATGGCATCACGATCCATCACCACACCGGTCGGATTGGCCGGACTCATCACCAGCACACCGGCCAGCGGTTTGTCCGCATGCGCGCGGCGCACAAGCTCTGGTGTAAGCACAAATCCGCTCGCTGCATCCACGGGAATATCGACCGGCTCCAGCCCCAGCGCCGTGAGGATGTTGCGGTAGGCCGGATAGCCCGGCGCAGTGATCGCCACGCGCGCGCCGGGCGCGAAACAGGCGAGAAAAGCCAAAAGAAATCCGCCCGACGATCCTGTCGTGACCACCACACGCTCCATCGGCACCGTCACGCCATAGCGATCCTGATAGTGCCGGGCGATCCGCGCCCGCAGCGAACGGATGCCGAGCGCTTGCGTATAGCCAATGCGACCGTCCGCGAGCGCCTGTGCCGCAGCCGCGCGGATGCTGGCCGGCGTCGGTGCGGAGGGTTGGCCAACCTCCATATGGATCACCTCGCGGCCCGCATGCTCGATGCGTTCCGCCGCCGCCATCACATCCATGACGATGAAGGGCGCAACCTGCGCCGCGCGCGGCGATACAGAAGGCTCAGAATCAGCGGCAGCAACGTAAGGCTCAGTCATGATCAGGCTCACAGGCGTCACCGCAGGGCGGCGAGGAGACGGGAATGCCACGCCGGCGGCGGTCGCGCCATCACCTTGCCGTGATTGCAGCCCATGCACGCCGCATCTCACGGCCCCGTTCATTGACCGTTGACCGCCCGCTGTTAACACCACTCCAGCATTCACGACCAACGAGCTCTTCTCATGTCCGCTTTTCGCCCCTCTTTCTGGCGCGCCGGCCTGTGCACCGCCCTGCTCGGCGCAGCGCTGACAGCGCCGGTAGCCGCCATCGCGCAAGCCCTCTCGCCCGCCCAGAAGGCTGAGGTCGAGACGACCATCCGCGAGTATCTGCTCAAAAATCCGGAAGTCCTGCGCGATGCTCTGGTGGAACTGGAAAACCGGCAGCGCCTGGCTGAAAAGAAGCAGCAGGCGGACGCGCTTCAGTCACAAAAAGCCGCCCTGTATGATGACCCGGCAGCGATCATCGTCGGCAACCCGAAGGGCGATGTCACTCTGGTCGAGTTTTTCGATTATAATTGCGGCTACTGCAAACGCGCGGTCGCCGACCTGCAGACGCTGGTCAAAACTGACCCGAAGCTGCGCGTTGTGCTGAAGGACTTCCCGATTCTGGGGCCGGAATCGGTCGAGGCGTCCCGTATTGCCGTCGCTGTCAAGAAAGCGCTGCCGGCAGAGAAGGCCCTCGATTACCATGTGCGCCTGATGGAATCGAAAGGCCGCATTGGCAAAGACCGCGCCCTTGAGGTGGCGAAGGAGATGGGTCTCGATCCTGCCAGGATCCAGAAAGAATCGGAAGGCGCCGCGGTTCAGGAACGTCTCCAGAAAACCATGCAGATCG
>JBOFFO010000250.1:0-4021 GCA_051648665.1 Beijerinckiaceae bacterium
CGCGCCATAGATCAGAGGCGCCGCTTTCGTAAATTCCGCGCGGCTCTTGGCGCTGAGTTTGTAGAAAGTGTTGCGGCCAGATTTGCTGCGCTCCAGCGTGCCATTGGCGACAAGGCGGGACAGGTTGGTGCGCGCGAGAGCAGCGTCGATGCCAAGCAATTCGAGCAATTCCAGCAATGGCGCGGTCCAGATGGCTGGCGGATGGGCTTTCGTGCCGCGCTCCATCACCACATCGCCGAAAATGGTCACGATCAACGACCAGACGCGCAGCGGCTTTTCCGCATGCAGCGCGGTCAGCGAGGGGGCGTGGCCGGAATCGAGGGTCGCCAGTTCAATCATGGCCGCTGTGTGCCGAAAAATTCGCGGCGACGCCAGCAGGGCGTGCCATCTGCTGCACCTCATTCAACAGGCGATGCGCCAATGCGGTTTGACGGCAGGCGGCAGCGGCGACTAACTCCGCATGAATGGTGAGCGTCCCGGTGTCAGGCGGGTGCATGGGTGAGGGCTGATGGCAGAGATAGCTTCGCTGGACGGATTCAACCTGACGCGGTTGCCGCGCGCGTTTTATGACGACCCCTATCCGTGGTACCGCGCGTTGCTGCGTGACAGCCCGGTGCGGGCGATGCCCGATGGCTCCTGGCTGCTCAGCCGCCATGCGGATTTGGAAACGGTTTACAAGGATACAACGCTGTTCCTGTCCGACAAAAAGGCGGAGTTCAAACCGAAATTCGGAAATTCACTGCTTTATCAGCACCACACCACGAGCCTTGTCTTCAATGATCCGCCACTGCACACGCGGGTGCGCCGCATTATCGCCGGTGCACTGACACCGCGCGCCATATCCGCGATGGAGCCGTCGCTGATTGCGCTCGTTGATTCCCTGCTCGACCGGATGGCCGACAAAAAGGACGTTGATCTGATCGAAGATTTTGCGTCCGCAATTCCCATTGAGGTCATCGGCAATCTGCTCGATGTGCCGCATGCTGAGCGCGGGCCATTGCGTGACTGGTCGCTTGCCATTCTCGGCGCACTGGAACCGGCGATTACGGCTGAGCAGATGGCATTGGGCAATCGCGCAGTTCGCGAATTCCTCGATTATCTTGAAGGGCTTGTCGCGCACCGCACAAAGCATCCCGGTGACCCTGATAAGGATGTGCTGACGCGCCTGATCCTCGGAGACCGTGATGGCGAAAAACTGACTCATGTGGAATTGTTGCAGAACTGTATTTTTCTGCTCAATGCTGGCCATGAGACAACGACGAACCTGATCGGCAACGGGCTTTATGCCCTGCAGGAATGGCCTGGAGAATTGCAGCGGCTGATCGATAATCCTGACATGATCCGCACAGCGGTCGAGGAATTTCTGCGCTTTGAAAGCTCCAACCAGCTGGGCAACCGCGCGACGTCAGCACCCGTCACCATCGGCGGCGTGGAATTGCCGGCCGGTGCGCGGCTCACGCTGTGCATCGGCGCCGCCAATCGCGATCCGGCGCAATTTCCCGATCCGGACCGGCTCGATATTGCGCGCAGTCCGAACCGGCATCTCGCCTTTGCGTCAGGTCCGCACCAATGTGCCGGGATGGCGCTGGCGCGGCTCGAGGGAAAAATCGCCATCGGACGTTTTCTGGCGCGCTTCCCGCATTATACCCTCCGGCCTGGTGCAGTGCGTGGCGGGCGCGTGCGGTTTCGCGGCTTTCTCAGCATCCCCGCACGGGTGTAGCGCTCACGCGGCATCGGCGCGGGTGCGCGTCTCGGCAAGGCGTGCATAGAGCGTTGCGCCGTATGGAATCGCGTCATCGTTGAAATTGTAATGCGGGTTATGAAGGTTTGGGCCGTGGCCCTGACCGAGCCAGAGAAATGCGCCCGGCACATGGTCAAGATAGAACCCAAAATCCTCGCTGCCCATCAGCGGCGTAGCGTTGGGTTCTATGTTGGCGGCGCCGACAATCGCGCTGGCGATGTCACTCGCTGCTGCGGCGAGTTTGGGCGTGTTGATCACGGGCTCGCAACCGCGATGAATCGTCAGCGCCACGTCAGCGGCGTAAGCCTTGCCGAAGCCGTCGCACAATTCCTGCATGCGCTGGCGGATCAGGGCCAGCACGCCCTTGTCGAAGGTGCGGATGGTGCCGCCGAGCATCGCTGATTCCGCAATGACATTGTAGGCGGAGCCGGCGTGAATTTGCGTGATCGAAATGACCGCTGATTTCAGCGCTTCGACATTGCGGCTGACGATGGTTTGCAGCGATTGCGCCAGCGCCGCCGCGATCATGACAGGATCGTTGCCCTGATGCGGCATTGCCGCATGCGCGCCGCGCCCGGTGATCTGGATGTCGAATTTATTGGCAGCGGCCATCGACGGGCCGGGGGTGGTCCCGATCCAGCCGAGTTCATGGTTCGGCGAATTGTGGATGCCGTAGATTTCATCACAGGGAAAACGCGTGAACAGCCCGTCAGCGATCATGGCTTCCGCGCCGCCCAGTCCTTCCTCAGCAGGCTGGAAAATCAGATGCACGGTGCCATCGAAATTGCGGGACTGCGCCAGATAGCGCGCGGCCGTCAACAGCATGGTGGTGTGGCCATCATGGCCGCAGCCGTGGAACGCGCCTTCGTGGGTTGAGCGATAGGGCAGGTTGGTTTCTTCCGTCATGGGCAGGGCGTCCATGTCGGCGCGCAGGCCAATGCTGCGGCCTGGCCCGCGCCCGCGAATGGTGCCGACCACGCCGGTGCGGCCGACGCCGGTGCTTACCTCATCGACGCCCCAGGCGCGCAATCTCTCGGCGACCAGCGCGGCGGTGCGCTGCTCCTGAAACCCGGTTTCGGGGTGGGCGTGAATATCGCGCCGCACGGCGGTCATTTCACCGGTGCAGCGGACGATGGCGTCGATGAGAGACATGGCGTTCCATCCTGATAAGGGTCTATGGTGATTGTCGCCGGGCCGGGCATCAGGCGCAACTGGCGCTGGGTGCAGACGATCACCAGATTCTTGCATGCGCGTGTTTCATGTATGCGCGAGATTCTTGCTTGCACGCGCGGCTGGTGACACGGTCGAGGGGGCTTTCAGAGGACGATGTGATGCCGGACACCCTGCTGACACCCGCCGCAATCGAGGCCCGGCTTGCCACTTCTCTTCCGGGCTGGCGTTTTCAGAATGGGCATCTGTGCCGGACGTTTAAGACCCATTCGTGGAAGGCGACACTGATGGTCGTCAACGCTATCGGCTATCTGGCGGAAGCGGCTTGGCATCATCCCGATCTGAATGTGTCCTACGGGTCAGTCACCGTCCAATTGATGACCCATGACGCGGGCGGGATCACTGAGAAAGACTTCGCTCTGGCGGACAAGATTGGGGCCGTGGTGGCATGGCATCCCGGACGGCAAGGCAGCGCTTTAACCGGGCCTCCGGATGATCCCCGGTTTGCCATCCTCAAGCTCCAGGGTTGACCGGCTCGGACGGCATTTTGCTGAACCCTGCGTGACTGCGGCGATACGCCTTTGGCCGCAGGGCTGTACATATTGTGAATCTGCTATCTGTTCGATAAGGCTATCTTGACCTATATGGGGATGGTTCGTCAGAAGGAGACGCTCGTGATCGGTCGTTTGGTTATCGCCGCTGCTGCGGTTCTCACCGTCGTGGCTCCGGCGCAGGCGCAGGATGCTGCTGCCGGCGAGAAGATTTTTGCCCAGTGCCGGGCCTGCCATCAGGTCGGTGAAAGCGCCAAGAACGGTGTTGGGCCGGTGCTGAATGGCATCATGGGCCGCAAGTCAGGCTCGGTTGAAGGCTACAATTACACCGACGCCAACAAGAATTCCGGCCTGACCTGGGATGAGGCGACGATGATGTCGTATCTCGAGAACCCGAAGGCCAAGATTCCCGGCACCAAGATGGTCTATGCCGGCCTCAAGGAAGAACAGCGCCGCAAGGATCTGATTGCCTATCTCGCCCAGTTTGGCGCGGACGGCAAAAAGAAATAAGACTTTTCAGTCTGACGAAGAATGCGCCCCTTGCGGGCGCATTTTTTTT
>JBOFFO010000251.1:0-2644 GCA_051648665.1 Beijerinckiaceae bacterium
TTTGGTCGAGATTATATTTCAGCGCCCGCGCGATGGCCTCATAGACATCAATCGTGCCACGCACCGGCTCCTGACCGGCTACCACCCGCGAAAGATTGTCGTCCGCCATTTTGGCGAGCGCCTGTTGATCGAGAGGTTCGGGCACGGTGCTGCACGCCGCTAGCAGCGCAACGCAGCCAACCGACACCCCGGCACGCAAAAGCGAAGCCAAGCCTTCATGGCGCAACAAAGACGCAATTCTGGGGAACGACGCCAAACAGAACTTCCTTCGCGGGGGACCGAGTTAACGCAAGACTCACACATGTTAAGAGAACATTACGCGTTAACAAAAAGTTAATATGGAAAGCGCGTATGCGACTCGCGCGATTTCGACAAGCGTTGGAAGCAATAAATGGCGATTTTTCCCGTGCTGGTTGCAATCGAGCCGCAGCAAGCTACCCCGCGATATAACTCAAAAAGCGCCCACGCCGCCAAGCAAGGCGGGTCTAGCAACACAATCCCGTCGCAGGCTGATACCACCGCAAGTCAATTTGGCAGCACCAAAGGAATTGGTTCGCAATTAAAGGTTTTAAATCCCCTGTCGCGCATCGACCGCATCAATGCATCTGACAGCCCCGCCGCAGATGTGAAAAGCGCAATCCAGTCAGGCATGGAGTGATCAGCCCGGCGGCCTGACGCGCCGATGAGCTGAACAACGCGCCGCGCGATCGCCCGCGCGGGGTCTATCCACATTACCGGCCACGGTGCGGCCGCATGAAAATATGGCAGCAGCAACGGATAATGCGTGCAGGACAGGGTGATGACATCGGTGCGCGCAACACTGCCATCGGCGCGCGCACGCGTCACAAAACAAGGGGCGATCTCTTCGCGGATGGCATCGGCGTCCACCGGTTCGCTGCGCAGCACCTGTTCGGCAAGCGCAGCAAGCCGTTTCGCGCCAACCAGTATCACTTCGCAATCCGGCGCATGGTCATTGATCAGGCCTCGCGTATAATCGCGCCGGACGGTGCCGGGCGTGGCCAGCACAGCAAAGATTTTGTGTGACGAAAGACGTGCCGCTGGCTTGATCGCGGGCACAGTGCCGACAATCGGAATCGCGAATTGCGCGCGCAGGTGCGGCAGCACCAGCGTCGATGCCGTGTTGCAGGCGATAACAACACAGTCGGGCCGAACCTTTGCGGCAATCACGCCGATGACATGCACAACACGCGCGATCAGCGCTGCTTCACTCAGGGCCCCGTAGGGAAAGGCCGCATTGTCGGCGACGTAGACAATCCGGGCATCAGGTCGGGCCTTGGCAATTTCATGCTGGACTGTCAGACCGCCGACGCCTGAATCAAACACCAGGATCGTCGGAACGGCCCGCACGACCAGGCTCACTGGATGATTTGCTTGACCCGCTGCTTGGGCACGATGGCGGGCGGTGCTTTCGGCTTCTCGTCTTCAGGCTTGACCTCACGCGCACTTTCAAAGGCAATCCGCTTGACCGGCCAACCATCGCTCCATTGACCCATGGCCGTGAGGCCCGGCGCATTCTTGATTGGCGTTGTATCCTGTCCGGCAAAGGCGACCGGCAATGCAATGTCGAGAATTTTCCAGAAACCTTGCCAGTCCAGCGCATCGACCGTGATCTGACCGAATTGTTCCGGCTGTGGCGCTTTCGCCGCACTAGCCGGTGATGGCCCACTGCGCCTGCCGCCCCGCGCCGGAGCGGGTTGAGGTTCGGCTACAGGCGCAGCGCTGACCGGAATAGAGTCCATGTCATAGGCGTCATGCGCGCCCATCGGCGCCACATGGGTGGCGAACAGACTGGGTGTGCCATGGGTATCGGTCGCCATCTTGAAGATCATTTTCCGTGCCGGCGGCACGGCGCTGGTCTCGCGCAGCAGGCGGCGCGCATCGGCATCCCGTGCGATATTGTCCGATTCCGATGTCAGCGTGAGCAACACAACATCCTCCGGCATTTTTGCCATGTCGGCGAGCGGCGTCGAAAGCCGGGCCGATCCTTTGCTCATGGCGGGATTGAGCGCAAAAACCAGCCGCGCCCGGGGCACGCCGGTCCCTCCTGCGCCCGCCGCAAGATTGGCCGCGATCAACCCGCCGGACGCATGCCCGACATAGGCCACGCGAGACAAATCTGCTTGGGAGCCAAGCCTTTCCATTGCCAGCCGCACCCCGGCGGCGGCATGACCCGTTGTCTCCGGGCGCGGCGTGCGTGCGTCCACCTGAAAACGGGGAAAAACAACGATCATGTCGCGCCGCACCAGATGCTCGATCCAGGCCCCGTAGATTTTTGGATTGTAAGCGCCATAGGCGTGCAGGAAAACAATGACAGGCCGGGGCTTATCGGCATTGCCGGTCGGCGTGAAAACGAACACCTGCTGCGCACCGCTGCCAAATGCTTCCTTTTTCACCGCATTGGCGGCAACCGTATAGTCAGCACCGCCAGGACCTTTTTCGGGTTGCGTTGGCGGCGTAGTCGCCAGCGCAGCGGAAGAAAGGAGACACGATACCAGCAGGGATGCGGCGAAACGAATGCGCATGGTCGTCTCCGGTGAGTCGGCTCCCAGTCATGCCACCGGCACTGTTAGCAAACAATAACCGGCACAGCGGAGGCCGCTTCAGGCCGCCATCAGCCGCCACC
>JBOFFO010000252.1:0-6946 GCA_051648665.1 Beijerinckiaceae bacterium
CGGATGCCAATGCGGACCTCATTGCGTGGCTCGATGTCTGGGCGGCGCCGATCCGCCTCGATCCGAACTGGAACAATGGCGATTATTACGGCAAGACGCCGCCGCTGAAAGGCTTGGCGGAATCGCTGCGTGTCGTGACTTTGCACGCCAATCATGGCGATTGGGCCAACGCCGCCTTTGGCCGCAAATGGGCCAAGGAAGGGGCCGACCCGGCCAAGAGCTTCGACAACAGCTTTCAGGCCGAAACCGTGTTGCGCGGCGCGGGCGAGGCGCGCGCGAAAGTTTCGGACGCCAACCATTTTCTGTATCTCGTCAAGGCCAACCAGCTGTTTGTCGCCGGCGGCGGCAAGATCGAGGACGGTCTGGCGAAAATGAAAATGCCGGTGTTGCTGATCAATTCGCCGAAGGATCTGGTCTTTGCCGATAGTGCCGTGCAGAAAACTGCGGATGCGTTGAAGGCCGGCGGCACGCCCGTCACGCATGTGCGGCTGCAAGGCAATCGCGGCCACCTCGATGGCGTGCTGACGATCAAGCAGGCCGAAGGCGCGATCAAGGATTTTCTGGAGAAGTAATCATCGCACTAAAGAGCGATGATACTGGAAAGCGCGGGCCATAGGCCCACGTTTTTATGTGGCCATCGCCGACTTCACGCCGTCGATCAGGAACTGCACCGCCAGCGCGGCGAGAATGACGCCGAGCAGCCGCGTCAGCACCACATTGCCCGTCGTGCCGAGTAGCCGCGCAATCGGATCAGCGAGCAGAAACACGATGAGGCAGATGCCGATGATTGCGGCGGTGATCACCAGCAGCAGGCTCATCAGCGCCACATCGCCCTGTGTGCGTCCTGCCAGCAGCAGCATGGCTGTAATCGCGCCCGGCCCGGCCATCAGCGGAATGGCGAGGGGAAAGGCGGCAACATTCTGGATGTGATCGTCCGTGATCGCGGTCTCCGCTGTTTCCGCCTTGCGATTGTTGCGCCGCTCGAACACCATCTCAAACGCGATCCAGAACAGCAGCAGCCCGCCGGCGATACGGAAGGCGGGCAGGGAGACGCCAAGCAGCTTCAAAGTCGCGTCGCCCGCCACCCCGAAGAAAGCCATGATGACGAAGGCGATCACTGAGGCGCGCACCGCCACGCGCCGCCTTTCGGCGGCATTCATGCCACGCGTTACACTCAGAAAGATCGGGGCCAGCGCCGGAGGATCAACGGTGACCAGCAGCGTCGCGATAGCGCTTGCGATGAAGTCATACATGGCTGAAACCTTCTGCTGCGCGGCGACGTGATTCATGGATACTCTCGCAAGCCTGCTCTGGAGGCTACCCTGATCGACCTGCTCGATTCCGTTTCGCTGGCCGGCTCGCGGCTGAAGCCGAATGAGGATGCCTTTGGCGCGATCTCAACGCGGGCTTGGGTGATCGATGGCGCCACCGGCCTCGGCGACCCGATTATTCCCGGTTCCAGCGATGCGGCCTGGATCGCCCGGCGCGCCAGCTATCTGTTCTACCGGTTCGCCCATATCGGCGACACGGTGGAGATGCTGATGCAGGTCGCCGCTGAACTCGAAAAGGCTTTTCTCCGCGAACGTGGCCGTGCACCGCAGGAGCGGTGGGAAATTCCCTGTGCCGCCTTCATGATGTTGACCGCGCGGGTTGGTGGACAAGTCGAAGTCGCCCATCTCGGCGATTGCCGCCTGCTGTTGCGCAGCCATGATGGCATAAGCCACGCCATTGGTGCGACAGCGGAAAGCGAAAAGCAGGAGGCGCGTTTTGCCGCACAGTTTCAGGCAACCGGTGCGGAGGCGCGATATCGTTCACCGAAGGCGCTGGAAGCCCTCCGGGCAGGCCGTGCACTGGCCAATACAGCGCCGGAATTTGGCGGCGTGCTGGCGCCCGATCCAGCCTTCGTGCCGCTGGTGAAGATCGAGAGGTTTCCGCTCGTGCGTCCTGCCCATGCGCTGCTGATGACGGACGGATTTGCGGCGCTGAGCCTGCGTTATCATGACATGGCGGACGAGGCGCTGGTGACGGCAGCGCTCGCCAGTGGCCTTGTACGCCTTGGTGCGCGCCTGCGAAAGATCGAGGATGATATCGATCCGGACGGGGCCCATTACCCGCGCTGGAAGCGTTCGGACGATGCAACGGCGATGCTGCTGTCCCTGACCTGAAGGGCCACGCCCCACTCATTTTCAAGTTATTGATTTATCATCGGTATTAGTGGGGGGATTTTGGCCTGTACGCTTGGCGTGCAAAGCGGGAATCGGCTACACAGGACTGTCATTTTGCCGCTGCTAGTGAGTCCCCCTTGGCCGACGATAAGAAAGACCCGGAGAACCCCCATCCGGGCAGCGAGATCAAGCCGGTCTCGATCACCGATGAAATGAAGCGCAGCTATCTCGATTACGCCATGAGCGTGATTGTGAGCCGCGCCTTGCCGGATGCCCGCGACGGGTTGAAACCGGTGCATCGGCGCATTCTTTTTTCGATGCATGAGAACGGCTACACGCCGGACAAGGCCTATCGCAAATCGGCCCGCGTCGTCGGTGACGTGATTGGTAAATATCACCCGCATGGCGATCAATCGGTCTATGATGCGCTGGTGCGCATGGCGCAGGAATTTTCCATGCGCGTCGAACTGGTGGACGGGCAGGGCAACTTCGGCTCGGTGGACGGGGATCCTCCGGCGGCGATGCGCTACACCGAAGTGCGGCTGCAAAAGGTTGCGCTGAAATTGCTCGACGATATCGACCAGGACACGGTCGATTTCATGGCGAACTATGACGGCTCCGAGCATGAGCCGGTGGTGCTGCCGGCGAAATTTCCCAATCTGCTCGTCAACGGCGCGGGCGGCATCGCGGTTGGCATGGCGACCAACATTCCGCCGCACAATCTCGGTGAGATCATCGATACGACGGTGCGGCTGATTGACGATCCGGCTTTGGGCATCGACCAGTTGATGGAGACGGTTCAGGGACCGGATTTTCCCACCGGTGGCATGATCATGGGCCGGGGCGGCATACGCGCCGCCTATCATCTCGGCCGTGGTTCGGTCGTCATGCGTGCAAAGACGAAGATCGAGGAATTGCGCAAGGAGCGCGAGGCGATCATCGTTTCGGAAATCCCCTATCAGGTGAACAAGGCGACGCTGGTTGAGCGTATTGCCGAACTGGTGCGCGAGAAAAAGATCGAGGGTATTTCCGATCTGCGTGATGAGTCCGACCGCGATGGCATGCGCATTGTCATTGAGATCAAGCGCGATGCGGTCGCCGATGTGGTGCTGAACCAACTCTACCGCTACACCGCCATGCAGTCGACCTTCGGCTGCAACATGGTGGCGCTGAATGGCGGCAAGCCGGAAATCCTCAACCTCAAGGATTTTCTGGTTGCCTTCATCGAGTTTCGCGAGGTTGTGGTTTCGCGGCGCACGAAATTCCAGCTGAACAAGGCCCGCGAGCGCGCCCATATCCTGTGCGGCCTTGCGATTGCGGTTGCGAATATCGACGAGGTGATCCGTCTCATTCGCACTTCGCCAGACGCCAATGCAGCGCGCGAGGCCTTGATGGCCCGCGACTGGCCGGCGCAGGATATTGCGCCACTGATCGCTCTGGTGGACGATCCACGCTACCGCATCCGTGACGATGGCACTTACCGCCTCTCCGAAGCGCAGGCGCGCGCCATTCTCGATCTGCGCCTGCAAAGGCTCACGGCCCTCGGCCGCGAGGAAATTTCCGAAGAACTGAATGCGCTGGCTGCGAAAATTCGCGATTTTCTTGATATTCTGTCGTCGCGCGTCCGCATCATGGACATCATTAAAAGTGAACTGTCAGAAATTCGCGAGGCATTCGCGACGCCGCGCAAGACGCAGATCGTTGAGTGGGACGCGGATGTCGAGGATGAGGATCTCATCCAGCGCGAGGATATGGTCGTCACGGTCAGCCACGCCGGCTACATCAAGCGCGTACCGCTCTCGGCCTATCGTGCCCAGCGCCGTGGCGGCAAAGGCCGATCTGGCATGGCGACGCGCGACGAAGATTTTGTGACGCGGCTGTTCGTCGCGAATACCCATGCGCCCGTATTGTTTTTCTCTTCGCTCGGTCAAGCCTACAAGATGAAGGTCTGGCGCCTGCCGTTGGCGGCGCCGAATGCGCGTGGCAAGGCGCTGGTCAACATGTTGCCGCTGGAGGTGGGCGAACGCATCACCACGATCATGCCGCTGCCGGAGGATGAAGCGGGCTGGGATGCGCTTGACGTCATGTTTGCCACGAAGCGCGGCACCGTGCGCCGCAACAAGCTGTCGGATTTTGCTCAGGTCAATCGCGCCGGTAAAATCGCGATGAAGCTCGACGAAGGGGACGGCATCGTTGATGTGCAGATATGCACGGACGCTGATGACGTGCTGCTGACAACGGCGGAAGGGCAGGCGATCCGCTTCCCGGTCACCGATGTGCGCGTCTTCAAGGGCCGTGATTCCGTTGGCGTGCGCGGCATCAATCTGGGCGGTGGCGACACCGTCATTTCAATGGCGATCCTGCATCATATCGAAGCGGATGCGACCGAGCGCGCACTCTATCTCAAGCAATCACGTCTCATGCGCGGCGAAGTCGATGGCGCTGAGGCAGGTGCCGACGCGGCAGATGAGGAAACCGCAAATGGCGCCGGCGAATTGTCGCCGGATCGCTATGTCGCGATGAGCGCTGCCGAGCAGTATGTGCTCACCGTGTCCGAAAATGGCTATGGCAAGCGCACTTCGTCATTTGAATACCGGATCACCGGGCGCGGCGGCAAAGGTATTGTCGCGATGGCCGTGAACGAACGGAACGGCAAGCTCGTAGCTTCTTTCCCGGTCGAGCATGCCGACCAGCTGATGCTGGTCACCGATGGTGGCCAGCTCATCCGTTGCCCGGTCGATGGCATCGGCATCAAGGGCCGCTCGACGCAAGGGGTGACCATCTTCAACACCTCGGACGACGAGCGCGTCGTTTCGGTCGAGCGCATCACCGAGAACGAGGATGAAGAAGAGGCGGGCGAAGGCGGGGAAGCCTGACGGCGGTCTGCGGTTGCAGCGCGCACATGGTTGAATCGCAGTTTGCGCCATAGCGCGGCGCCTACGCCTTTGGCATGCTGCTGCATGTGAAACCCATGCGCTACACGTCCCCGCCGGCTGCGGCATCGCCTGTGCAAGTGCAGCGGGAAGAACGGCCTTTGGCCGGCATCGCCTATAATGCGGCTGCCTTCGCCGCTATCAGCGTGGGCGATGTGTTGTCGAAGCTGGCGATTGTGGCCATGCCCACAGTGCAGCTGGTTTCGGTGCGCACCGCCTTTATTCTTCTGCTATTCGCGCCCTGGTTTTATCATGCAGTTCAGCAGGGTGATCCGCCCTGGCGCACGCAGCGCCTCAGCCTTCATCTGTTTCGGCTGTGTGTGCAGGTTTCATCCATCGTTACTTTTTTGACAGCCCTGCGTCATTTGCCGATTTCTACGATTACGGCCATCGCGTTCATGACGCCGATTTTCATCGCTTTGCTGGCGCGGATTTTTCTTGGCGAGAGGTTGGGCTGGGGCCAGTTGATTTCGATTGTGCTCGGCTTCGCAGGCTGCATGATCATTCTACAGCCCGGCACATCGGAATTTTCGCCTTACATGCTGGTTGCGCTCTATGCGTGCCTGAGCTGGGCGTTTGCACAGGTGTTGCTCCGTTCGCTGACGCGCACGGACAGCATCGTGAAGATCATGTTCATTCAGAACGTCTCAATCTTCATAGGAGCCGCAGCGTTGACGCCGGCCTTGTGGACGCCAATGAGCTGGAGCATATGGGCGATCATGGCCGCCATCGGTGTCATTCAGGTGATCGGCCAATGGACATCCGCCCGCGCCCTGACGTTGGCGCGCGCTGCGACGGTCGCGCCAATGCAATACACCCAATTGCTATGGGTCACCGCGCTCGGCTGGCTTGTGTTTGCGGAGTGGCCTGGCAATCATGTCTGGCTTGGCGCGGCGCTGATTATCGTCAGCGGACTCTGGCTGATCCGCTCCCAGCGCGCCGTGCCCTGATATGAGATGGCGCGCTATTTCGCCCCTGCTTTCGTGAGAATATCCACCATGGCGGTATAGCCACGGCTGCGCGCCAGTGTGAGCGGTGACTGCCCATTGCCGTCAGCCAGATTGACATTGGCGCCCGCTGCAACGAGCGCGCGCAGCGTTTCGACGTGACGTGGGCCGCCCTGACCCAGCACGATGGATTCGATGAGCGCCGTCCATTTGAGATTATTGATATGATCGAGCGGCGCCCCGGCAGCGATCAGTGCTTTGACGATGCCGTCATGGCCCAGATGCGCAGCTGCAATCAATGCCGTGCCATCATAAGGACTCGTCATGTTTTTCGCGCTCGCGCCGAGCGAGAGCGCAACCTTCAGATTCGGCACATCGTCATTCACGGCAAGAATGGTGACGATGTCATATTTTTGGTTGTCGAGTGCATTGGGGTTAGCACCCGCCTTTACCAACGCGCGCATGGCGTCGGCGTGGCCGAGAAAGGCCGCCACATGCAAGGGCGTGCGGCCATTGCTGTCACGGCTATCGACAGCAAGACCGTTGGTCACCAGTTCGGGAACTGCGCCGGCGTGGTTGCGCGCGGCCGCCGCGTGCAGACCCTGATAGGCGGCAATTTCACTGGCGCTGGGCGCGCGTTGCGCGGTGGCTGGCGTGTAGGCGAGGCCAATTCCCAAGGCAAAACCCAGCAGGGCGGCCAGCGGCATTGATCGGGCAGGGCGCATGCATCAATTCTCCGGTCAGGCCGCAAAGGTGCAGGCCATCGCCGTCCACGGCAACCGGCAATTCCGCATGGAAATGCAGGCGCGGCTGCATTCCTGCCAACGCCAGACCGGTTCGGGACGAGCGATCGCCAGTGCTTGCCGAGGCGGCGCGCGCAAGTTACTCACCGCTTCCCGCC
>JBOFFO010000253.1:0-15405 GCA_051648665.1 Beijerinckiaceae bacterium
CGAGCGACGTTCCGGTGCCTGGCGTCATCGTAAACCCGAATTTCCCGGTCACCGGGTCCTGGAAAATATTCCCGCCGAACTCGGTGTTGGCGGCAATGGACTGCGGGTTGGCGAGCGCCAGCGCGGCGCGCGCCGCTTCGTCGGCCGTGGCATAGGCGGCGACGCCGGGCACGGGTGCTACCAGCGGCGTGGCACCGACCTCACCAATGATGACGGTGAACTCGCCAGCGACAATGATGTTCAACGGCCCGAGGGCCTCCAAAACCTTATCGCCCATCGTGCACGCCGGAAGGCCATTGATCAGCACATTGGCCGATCCATCGATGACGACACCGACGCCGTGCGGCGGCGGCGCAGGCACGAATCCGGCACAGATATGTTTGTCGGTGATGCCGCCGGAAGGCGTCGGCGTTGCCGTAATGCCATTGATCGCAGCGGTCATTGCTGTGGTGGCGGCAGCGTAGGCCGCGAATTTCGCTGCGGTTGCTGCGGGAGCTCCGGGCGTGCCCATCGCGGCCACCTCGGCGGCCTCCGCAGCCTGCACCGCTGCGTCGGATGTCGCTTTCGCAGCCTGAAGGCCCGCCACTGCAGCCAAAGGCAAGCCGCGCCATGCCGGCTTTTTCCCGATAAGGACATTCATGCTGCCCGGGCCTGGGACGAGGACCGGCGGCACGGGATGTGTAACCGCGTCCGAAACTCGTGCAGCGGGACCAGTGGCCATGGCAACCTTCTAATTATTCAAGCAACGTCACGACGCTGCGCAGTTTAAGCAATGAAAAAAACTAACATGCGGACCCTGCAACAGCAATCATCCGGCAGGTGTGCGACCGCACTGCGCATGACGCGGGATCTATGTGCGGAAACTTACGACAGAACGCCTTTCGCCGTAGCCATGGCATCAGACTGCAATTCCAGAACGAGAAAGCGGTCGGGATTGACCGGCCCAGGCATATTTACAGTGCCGGGCGGCACGCGGCGAAATCCGAACCGTTTGTAGTAGGGTTCGTCCCCAACCAGAAAAACCAGCGTCTCCCCGGCGTCACGCGCGGCCTGAATGGCTGCCCGCATCAGCGCGGCGCCAATGCCGCGTCCCTCAAACGCCGGCTCAACCGCCAGTGGACCCAGCATCAGCGCAGGCCAGTCACCCGCATGGATGCGCGTGACGCGCACAGAGCCGACAAGCATCGTGGCCACAAAGGCCACAAAGCAGGTTGGGGCATGCGGCACGCCCGTCTCGCGCAATCGTGAAGCGGTGCGGGCATAACGACCAGGTCCAAAGGCGCGCTCGTGCAGATGCTCGATGGCGTCTGCATCGGCAGCGGTTTCGTGGCGGATCGTCAGGGTCAGATCAGGCATTGGCACATTTGATTCAATCGCGCACGTCACCAGTATTGATCACAGGGGCGACCGTCGATCACCTCCCGGATGCGGGCAACCGTGCCACGCGTCGTCCCTTCCGGAAGGGCACCGACAGGGAAAAAACCGCTGGCAATAATCTCCCAATCAGGTTTGCGCGGCGCGGTTTGCGCAAAGCCGTTCGCGACATAGACAGCGATATGGTCACGCCGCGACAGGCGGCGATTGAGGCAGATGCCATGAAAGCGAGCCGGCTCGGTCAGTTCAATGTTTGCTTCCTCGTGCAGCTCCCGCAACATGGCCTCATGGAAGGTTTCGCCACTCTCGACCCCACCGCCGGGCAGATGCCAGCCCTTGGTGTAGGAGTGTTTGACCAGAAACACCTCGCGCTGCGCATTGATTACAACGGTGCGCGTACCCAAAGTCATCCCCCGCCGGAGCCACGCCAGCCAATAGCCCGCTGCATACATCAGCGGGAGCGGTGCCTTCTCTTCCGGGTGGTTATTCGGGCCAGTCATGCACGGTCCATACAGGAGATCACTGCCGCGCGTAGCGAAAAGCCGGGATGGCGTCAAAAGGCAAGATTTCAGATCGTGGTAGATCGTCGACCGGCCTATGCGCTTCTGCGCCCCGCCCCGCCATTGCGCTCTGGATAGCGCCTTGCTCTCTGATTAGAAAAATTCTAAATTAGTGCAAAGGTGCCTTCCATGAAGCGATTTGACGAACTCACCGAAGCCGAGGTTCTCGCCCTTGCCATTGCCAATGAGGAGGAAGATTCGCGCATCTACCTCAATTTCGCGAGCAAGCTCCGGGACCAGTACCCGCACGCGGCGGCTGTGTTCGAAGATATGGCTCAAGCCGAGCAGGGCCACAGGCACGCGCTGCTGGCGATGTATGAACGTAAGTTCGGCAAGGAACTGCCACTGATCACGCGGCAGGATGTGCGCGGATTTCTCAAGCGCAATCCGGTCTGGCTCGCTGATGGACTGCGGATCGACGCCGCGCGCAAGCAGACTGAACTGATGGAACTGGAAGCGGCCAATTTTTATGCGTCGGCTGCAAGCCGGGCGCGCGATGTCGATGTGCGCAAATTGCTGGCCGATCTCGCGGAAACCGAGAAGGCGCATGAGAACCTGGCAGCGCGGCTTGGCGAAACCAGCCTCTCCCCTGACGTGAAGGTGCAAGAGGAAGAAACCAAAAAGCGGCTTTTCGTCCTCCAAATCGTCCAGCCATCGCTTGCCGGACTGATCGACGGATCGGTTTCTACGCTGGCGCCGATTTTTGCAGCCGCCTTCGCAACCCACAATACCTGGAACACCTTTCTCGTTGGGCTCGCCGCCTCCATCGGCGCAGGGATCAGCATGGGCCTGACCGAGGCGCTGTCCGACGACGGGCTGGTGACCGGTCGCGGCAGCCCTTGGCTTCGTGGCATCGCATGCGGCGTGGCGACGACCATCGGCGGCCTTGGCCACACCCTGCCCTATCTCATTCCGGACTTCTGGACCGCGACCATTGTCGCCGGCATCATTGTCGCCATCGAATTGTGGGCGATCGCCTGGATACGCTGGAAATACATGGAGACGCCGTTCGCCTCAGCGATGATTCAAGTCGTGCTGGGCGGCATAGCTGTTCTTCTGGTCGGCATTTTTATTGGCAGTTCTTGACGGCGCAGCGTGCGCACGGCCTTAACATCTCATGCTGCGCACCGCCTTTCGACTCGCCGTCATCTCGGATGTTCACCTGTCCCCCCTGCCCCGCATTGCGCCGCAGGCGCTGATCGGCAAGCGTGCGACCGGCTATCTGAACTGGCATCTCAAGCGGAAAAAAGAACATGACATGCGTATCCTCGATGCGGTCATCGCGGATATGCAGGCGGAAAAGCCGGATCACATCCTGTTTGCTGGCGATGCGGTCAATCTCGGGCTGCGGCGCGAATTTGAGACTGCAAGGGCGTTTCTGGAGCGGCTCGGTCCACCGTCGGGCGTGTCCGCCATTCCCGGCAATCATGACCTTTATGTTCGGTCGTCCCGCGCCCCCATGCTGGCGTGCTTCGGTCCGTGGATGACCGGTGATGATACACCAGCCGGGATATTTCCCTATGTGCGGCGCATGGGCAGCATCGCATTCATCGGGCTGAATTCAGCATTGCCGACGCCTCCGCTTGATGCTTCTGGCACACTGGGAGCGCAGCAAATCGCCGCCACGCGCGATATTCTGGCCGCCTTGCCGGAGGATTGTGTCCGGATCGTTGCCTTGCATCATCCCGCCAATGTCGGCGGCACGGCCAAGGGCCGCGAACTGCGCGATGCCGCAGCATTTGAGTCCATGCTGACCAGCGTTCATGCCGATCTCATCGTGCATGGCCACAACCACTACCAGAGCCTCGGTTATTGCGCCGGATCCCGCGGACCGATTCCGGTCTTCGGCGCAATGTCAGGTTCTGGCGCCAATCACAAATTCGGCGGTGCGCCTGGCTGGGCGATGGTGACAATCAGCGCTCGACCGAACGGTGGTTCTGGGCTTGTGCATATCGACGCGCATGAATGGCGCGACGGCACAATCAAAGTCCGGCAAGTTCTTTAGGGGCGTGGGCCTGAGCGGCAATGCGAGGCCACTCAGGTCAGCCCAGCCATCCGAGTTTTAACGCCGCATAAGTCAACGCGATGCCCGAAGCTGCTCCGGCAAGATAAATTCCCAACGCTTCACCAAATGCGCTGTCGGCCTCATCCCTGCCTTGCGCTGGCCGGCCAGCCACAGCATGTGCCGGCACCTGAGCCGATGCGAGCGCCCGCTCCCGCTCGATCAACCGGCGGGCGACATAATTGGTGACAGCTTCGACGATGACATCGGTCTTCTGGCTGCGCTGGATCGTCACAGGCCCCTCGCGCGTGTCCTGCACAAATAGATAGGTCTGGCGGTCATGCTCCATTTCGACAAACGCGATCATGTCGATGAAGAGCCGCGGCGTCTCACTCGCCACCAGTCCATGGTCAAATTGGACGAGAGTGCGGCCAGCCTGCTCAAACAGGGGACTGAGAGCCAGACGCAACTGTTCAAGCCGGGCGATTTCCGCCGCGCGAAGCTCCGAAACAACCAACGTGCGCTCGGCATCCTCCAGCCGGGCGCGCCGCATGGCCGACAGCAAATCAGGCTGATGGGCGCGCGGAAGCGCGGTAACCGTCGCCTTGGGCTTCAATTCGTCCATTGGCTTTGGCCCTTGACCTCGTTCCAGACCAGCCAATCAGATGCAGCGGCCGCCATCAACCTCCAGCACAGCGCCTGTGACCATTGCCGCATCATCAGAACACAGGAAAAGCGCCGCATTGGCCATATCCTGCGGGACGGACAGCCGCCCTAGCGGGATCGTGGCGCGGAAGGCTGCACGCTTCTCTGGCGTATCCTCACCCATGAACGTGGCGAGCAACGGCGTCTCGCCCGCAACCGGCGCGATGGCCATGACGCGGATTTTGTCCGGCGCAAGTTCGACCGCCATCGACTTTGACAAGAGATTTACGGCGCCCTTGGACGCATTGTACCAAGTTAACCCTGGACGCGGCCGGATGCCCGCTGTCGAGCCTATATTGAGAATGACGCCGCCGCCACGGCTGCGCATATGCGGCACAATGGCGCGTGCAAACTGATAAATGGATTTCACGTTGACAGCGAATACCCGGTCAAACTCATCTTCGCTCACCTCAATCATGGGTCTGTTGCGGTGCGAGGTTCCGGCATTGTTGACGAGAATATCGACATGCCCGAACGCCTTGATAGCGGCATCCACTGCAGCCTGCGTATCAACCGCTTTCGATACATCCCCTGAGAGAGCAATGGCGCCATGACCGATGGTGCTGGCCGCCTCCGCAACCTTGTCGGCCTGCAAATCCATCAGCGCCACGCGCGCGCCCTCACGCACAAACGTTTCCGCAATGGCAAAGCCGAAGCCTTGGGCTGCACCGGTCACCAACGCTGTTTTTCCCGCAAGCCGCATGATTATCCTGCCCCTGTTGATCTTTCAGAAAATGACTATAGCAGCGCGGCCCCGGAGCGGAAGCGGCAGGTCCACGCCGGCCTGTCCATGACACCCTCCCATGCAATGCGTGCAGGGCGCCGTTTTCGATTGCACCAAGTTACTTGTCCAAGATCACTTGTCCAAGATCACTTGTCCAAGATCACTTGCGCATCCGTCTCATTATGCAAAAACTCTTGCAGACATTGGAGTGAATGATGGAATTGGGAGCCGACTTGCGCGGCAAAACTGTCTTGATCAGCGGCGCGTCGAGCGGGCTCGGCGCCCATTTCGCCCGCTTGTTTGCGCGGTCCGGCTGCCATGTGGCGATCGGCGCGCGCCGGGTCGACCGGATCAAAGCGCTGCAGGGCACATTGCCTGCGCTTGGGGCCGCCAGCGCTCTCGCTCTCACGCTGGATGTGACGGATGAAGCGTCGGTGATGGCGGCATTTCATGCTGTCTGCGATGGCCCCGGCGTGCCCGACATTATCGTCAATAATGCTGGCATTTCAGGCGAAGGCGAAGCCGTTTCGCAGCCGGCTGCGGCCTTTGATGAAGTTATTGCCACCAACCTGCGCGGCGTTTGGCTCCTGTCACGGATCGCGGCCCAACGCTGGCAGGCTGACAAACGCGGCGGCACGATCATCAATATCGCATCGATCCTCGGCTTTCGACAGGCGCGCGGCCTGACGGCGTATGCCACCTCCAAAGCCGCTGTTGTGCAGATGACCAAGACGCTGGCGCTGGAATGGGCGCGTTCAGGCGTTCGTGTGAATGCCATTGCGCCCGGCTACTTCGAAACCGAAATCAACGAAGATTTTTTTGACACAGAAGCCGGACAGATCATGCTCAAGCGCGTCCCTATGCGGCGTACAGGCCGCTATGAGGAACTCGATGGCCCCATGATCTTGCTAGCCTCTGATGCTTCCTCCTACATGACCGGATCTGTCATTGTCGTCGATGGCGGCCATCTCTGCTCAAGCCTTTGAAAGTCACATCATGGATTTCACGCTTCCCCCGGAATTCGATGATATTCGCAAGCGGACAGCGCGGTTTGTCGAGGATCATATCCTTCCTGTCGAAGCTGATCGCAGCAACTGGGATGCGCATGAAAATATTGCCGAGCATGCGCTGAAACCACTGCAGGAGAGGGCAAAGGCTGCGGGCCTGTGGGCGCCGCAGGCGCCGAAGGAATGGGGCGGCATGGGACTTCCCGTTGTGGCGTGGGCTGCGATGTATGAGGAAGCGCAGCGCTCAATTTTTGGCCCGGTCTGCTTCAACTGCGCTGCGCCTGATGACGGCAATATGAATTTGCTCGCCAAAACCGGCACTCCAGAACAGAAAGGGCGATGGCTGAAGCCCATTATTGATGGCAAGGTACGTTCGTCATTTGCCATGACCGAACCTGCGCCCGGTTCAGGTTCCGATCCTTCCATGATGCTGACGCGCGCCGAGCGGCAAGGCAATCACGGCTGGAAAATTTATGGCCGCAAATGGTTTATCACTGGAGCCGAGGCGGCGCAGCATTTCATCCTGATGGCGCGCACATCGGACGACCCCAAGCGTGGCCTGACAGCGTTCCTGTTCGACCGGGATCAACCCGGCTGGAGAATTGAACGCCGCATCGAAATCATGGGACCGGAGGAACATGGCGGACACTGCGAGCTTACGTTCGACGGGCTTGAAGTTGATGACGCCAACGTGCTTGGCCAAATCGGCGACGGTTTCAAGCTGACGCAGATCAGGCTGGGGCCAGCGCGCCTGACCCACTGCATGCGCTGGCTGGGCCTTTCCAAACGCTGCATGGAAATTGCCGTGGAGTACGCCAAGCGCCGCTCCGGCTTTGGCATCAAGCTGATCGATCGCGAGTCGATTCAGATGAAGCTCGGCGAACTGGCGTCCCGCATTCATATCGGCCGGTTGCTGGTCATGCATGCGGCCTGGGTTCTCGATCAGGGCGGGCGGGCGCGCAAGGAAGTATCCATGGCCAAGGTCCATGTTGCTGATACCCTCAACCTCGCCGCCGACATCGCGATCCAGATCAATGGCGCGCGCGGCTACTCGCAAGACACCATTCTGGAGTGGGTCTATCGCTATGCGCGCTGCGCGAAACTGGTGGACGGCGCCAGCGAGGTTCACATGATGGTGTTGGCCCGGATGTATCAGCAGGAGGGGAGCGATTTCTGGCGCTGGGGCGCCTAAATTGCTCTAATTGTTTGTATTATTCACGAAAACAATTCGTGCTTTTGCCACTGCTTTTTCTCTGTTACAGTGTTGGTGCAAACGGATTTTTTGGCCTCCTCTACGCACGTCACCTTTCGGCGACCGTTTGGCGGATCCTCCAAAGCCCCGGATGTCTCAGTCACCGTAATACCACGGCGTGCTGGGTTTTATTTTCGATCAAGGAGACGACGATGCAAAAAGGCACCGTCAAATGGTTCAACGCGACCAAGGGCTACGGATTCATTCAGCCTGAGGGCGGCGGCAAGGATGTGTTCGTGCACATCTCGGCTGTGGAACGCGCCGGTTTAACCACGTTGAAGGAAGGTCAGGTTGTGACTTTCGAACTCGTGGCCAACCGTGGCAAAACCTCGGCGGAAAATTTGAAGGTCGCGTGACGGCTGCTCTTATTTTCGCAACGCATCGGGCCCGGCTGTCTCAGCCGGGCTTTTTATTGGCCCACAGCTAAGGCCGAGCCGAACGCGAAGCCCCGCCCCGGCGCCGCATTGAGCAACCGCTGGGTATATTCATGCTGGGGCTGGCGATAGACATCAGCTGTCTGGCCTTGTTCGACGATATCGCCCTTCCACATCACCACAATGCGGTCACAGATTTGCGCCGCGACGCGCAGGTCATGCGTGATAAACAGCATGGCCAAATTGAATTTTTTCTGCACATCTTCCAGCAGATCAAGCACCTGCGCCTGCACCGATACGTCAAGCGCAGACACGGCTTCATCCGCAATCAGAATCTCCGGCTCCATCGCAAGCGCGCGGGCAATGCAGATGCGCTGGCGCTGCCCGCCGGAAAACTGATGCGGATAGCGGTCAAGCGCATCGGCCGCCAAGCCAACAAGTTGCATCAACTCACGCGCGCGACCAAGCGCTTCAGCCTGTGACAAACCAAAATTCATCGGCCCTTCAACAATCGCTTCACCAACAGTGCGACGCGGGTTGAGCGAACGATAAGGATCCTGAAACACAACCTGAACGCGACGGCGCCAAGGCTGCCATTCGCGCGTTGAAAGCTTGGCGACGTTCACACCATTCAACAGCACATCGCCTGATGTCGGCTCGATAAGCCGTACAATACAGCGCGCCACGGTCGACTTGCCTGATCCAGATTCTCCGACAATGCCGAGTGTTTCGCCGCGCCGCAGAGAGATCGTTGCATCACGAACGGCATGCACAATGCGTTGTTTCCCGAAAGACAGCCATCCGCCCGCCTGGCCATAGGTTTTTTTCAAATTGCGGGTTTCAAGCGCAACAGCTTGCGTATCCTGCTGCGCATGCACAGGCGGATTGAGGCTCGGCACCGAAGCGATGAGCATCTTGGTATAGGGATGCTGCGGATTTTTCAGCACATCCACTGCCGCGCCCTGTTCGACAACGAGGCCCTTCTGCATCACGACCACGCGGTCAGCAATATCGGCAACGACGCCGAAATCGTGCGTGATGAACAGGACGCCGGTGTTGCGGCGAACCTGCATTTCCTTAATCAGTTTCAGAATTTGCGCCTGCGTCGTCACATCCAGCGCTGTCGTCGGTTCATCCGCAATCAGCAGCGCGGGATCAAGCACCAGCGCGGCGGCAATCATGATGCGCTGCCGCTGGCCGCCTGAAAGCTGATGCGGATAGGAATCAATCATCGTATCGACATCTGGCAGGTGAACCGCACGCATGATGTCGAGCACCTTCGCACGCCGTTCAGCCTGCGAAAGTTCTGTATGAATTTCCAGAACTTCAGCAATCTGATCGCCGACCGTGATGACCGGATTGAGCGCGGTCATCGGCTCCTGGAACACCATCGCCATACGTGTGCCGCGCAAGTCGCGCAGTTGCGATGGCGTTTTGGTCAACAATTCATCACCTTGCAGGCGAATGCCTCCGGACGCAACCGTCAGCTGGCCTTTCGGCAGCAAGCCCATGACAGCTTGCGAGGTGACCGATTTCCCTGAACCGGATTCCCCGACAACACAGACGATCTCACCAGGATTGACGGTGAAGCTGACATTTTCAATGGCGTTTGTTCGGTCTCCTCCACGCGGCAAGCGCACGGTGAGATTGATGACTTCAAGAACAGGCTGTTTTTCTACGCTCATCACTGGCCAACTCTTTTCACGAGTTTTGGATCGAGTGTGTCACGCAGACCGTCCCCCAGCATGTTTACGGCCAGTACTGTCAAAGCAAGAAAGATACCAGGGTACAAAATGTTGTGCGGGAACAGCCGGAAAAATTGCCGGCCTTCTGCCATGATATTTCCCCATGTCGGCGTGGAGGTTGGCACGCCAATGCCAAGGAATGACAGAATGGCTTCCACCAAAATGGCCGATGCACAGATAAATGTGCCCTGCACGATGAGCGGCGCAATCGTGCTTGGCAGCACATGGCGCCATAACAATTGCGGCGTCGGCGTTCCCAGTGTGATTGCAGCCTCGACAAAAGACTCTTCACGCACCGAAAGCACAATAGATCGCACAAGCCGCACCACGCGCGGCACTTCCGGAATTGTAATAGCGATGATGACGGTAAGAAGCCCGGCGCGGGATAATGAAACCAATGCGATGGCGAGCAATATCGCGGGAATAGCCATGAGGCCATCCATCATTCGCATCAATATCGCATCCAGCCAACGAAAATATCCGGCAAGCATACCGATCAACAAACCAACCGTGACTGCGATCACGGCCACTGTTATTCCAACAGTCAAGGAAACGCGCGCACCGTAGAGAACACGTGAATAGACATCGCGGCCTAATGTATCGGTCCCGAACCGGTGAACGAATCCGGATGTCGAGCCATCGTCCAAGCGGATGGTGCGTTCAGCACCTGGTAGCTTATTGCGAAACGCCGGATTGATCTCGGTCGGATCCATCGTCCCGAGAAATGGCGCGAACAATGCAATCAAAGTCATCACAAGGACGATAACGCCGCCAACAATAACGGTGGGGTTACGCGCAAGCCGCCGTAACATGACCGTCCGCACCGGGCGCGGCTGTGAGGATATGGCGCTGGTCTGTGCGGCACTCAATAGCGAATCCTCGGATCAAACAAAGTGTAGGTCAGATCGACGAGCAAATTGATCACGACGTAGATCAGAGAAAACAGCAGAATGACCGCCTGAATCACGGGGTAATCGCGCGCCAGCACGGCATCAACGGTCAGGCGGCCAAGGCCGGGAATAGTGAAGACACTTTCCGTGACAACGACACCGCCAATCAGCAGCGCAATGCCAAGGCCAACGACGGTGACAATTGGCACAGCCGCATTTTTGAGGGCATGGCGAAACAGGACTTTTAATTCCACCTGCCCCTTAGCGCGCGCGGTGCGGATATAATCCTCTGACAAAACCTCCAGCACACTGGTGCGCGTCATACGCGCGATCAGTGCGATGTAGATGACCGACAGGGTCAGGGCCGGCAGCAGCAGACGCTCAAACCATCCGCCAAATCCTTGGGCGATCCGCTGATAACCCTGCACTGGCAGCCAACCCAGTTTAATCGAAAACAGATAGATCAGCACGTAACCGACAACAAAAACCGGAACGGAAAACCCTAGTACAGAAAAGCCCATCACAATCCGGTCGATCCAGGTGCCATGCTTGTAGGCAGCCAAAACACCCAAGGGAACGGCCACCACGACCGCAATAAATATCGTGATGAATGCAAGCGATAAAGTCGGCTCAAATCGCTCGCTGATCAATTCGACAACGGTTTTCTTGAAAAAGAAACTCTCGCCGAGATTACCGCTGAGGATATTACCTATCCAGATAAAAAATTGCGTGAATATCGGCTGATCCAGCCCAAGGCGCGACCGAATCTGCGCCACCTGTTCGGCAGTCGCATTATCGCCAGCGATGATCGCGGCCGGATCGGCCGGCGTCAGGCGCAGCATCAGAAAGACGAACACCGCCACGACGAGCATGACCGGAATCGTCGCGAGCAAGCGCCGTAAGATATACCCAACCATGATTCATCCAAACGAGGTCCACGCCCGCAGGAATTGCAGGCGTGGCAGGCTATTGTTCTTACTTGACCTCGATATTCCAGAACACCGGCGCAGGCGATTCAAGCCAGCCGCTGACATTCTTGCGGTGCGCGCCCGGCTGATACCACTGGCCCAGATAGATCATTGGTGTCATTTGCGCCATGCGCTTCTGCACCTCTTCAGCAATGGTTTTCTGCTTGGCAGGGTCGGTTTCGCGCGCAAAATCGTCACGCAACTTTTCCATCACCTCATCACAGGGCCAGCCAAACGATGCCTTGTCGCAAGCCGAATTGACGTAAGCTGCCGAAACAGGGTTGGTCACATCGGCTGCAACCCAGGACGTGATGAATGCGTTCCAGCCACCCGCAGCAGGCGCATCCTTCTTGGCACGACGCGCCACCAGCGTCTGCCAATCCATCGATGGCATATCGACCTTGAAGCCAGCCTTTTCCATCAGGGATTTGGCGACCGGCGCGAGATTGGTCAGCACCGCCAGATCGGTGGAATGCATGAGCAGAACAGGCGTCCCGTCATAACCGCCCTCTTTAAGGAGCTCGCGCGCCTTGTTGAGATTGGAGGTCAACCGCCCATCCATCCCCGCTGTCGATTCGAGCGGTGATCCGCAGATGAAGAGCGCCTTGCATTCTTTGTAATATTCCGGATTCCCGATCGCAGCATCGAGGAAATCCTTCTGGTTGAAAGCATACCAGAGCGCCTCACGGACCTTGGGATTATCAAACGGCTTGTGCAGCCAGTTCGGTCTGAACGTGTACTGGTTGCCAAGTGGGTTCCAGTTAAACAGGCTGATATTGGAATCGGCCTTTAGCAATGGCAGCAAATCATGCGTCGGCGCTTCAATGAGATCGAGTTCGCCAGCCAGCAGAGCATTCACTGCCTGCTGTTGATCGGAAATTGCGCGCCACTCGACACGATCAACCTTCACCACCTTGCCGCCGGCAAGACCGGATGCCGGCTCACTGCGCGGCTTATACTTGTCAAACTTCACATAAACCGTCTTGTCGCCCGGCTTCCATTCGTCGCGCTTGAACACGAACGGACCCGACCCGGTCATATCAGAGATCTGCGTGTTCGGATCGGTTTCAGCAACCCGCTTCGGCATCATGAACGGTACGTTAGACGAAGGTTTGCCGAGCGCCGAGAGTACAAGGCCTGTGGGTGATTTCAGTTTGATGACAATCGTTTTGGCGTCTGAAGCCGAAATTGAGTCCACGAAGCTCATCATCTTCTGGCCCATCGTGTCCTTGATGGCCCAGCGTTTGATTGAAGCGATGCAGTCCTCGGCCGTTACGGGCGCTCCGTCATGCCACAGCAACCCATCGCGCAGCGTCATGGTGTGAGTCAGCTTGTCGGTTGACACATCATACTTATCGACCATCTGCGGCTTGATCTCACCCTTTGCGTCGGTCGCGAAAAGGGTGTCGTAAATCATGTAGCCGTGGTTGCGAACGATATAAGCCGTCGTCCAGATCGGATCGACAATCTTCAGGTCCGAATGCATCACGGCCCGCAAGGTCTTACCCTGCGCCCAGGCCCCGGTGGCAGCGACCGAAAAGGCGGCCGCAGCCGCCAGCGATTTCCATGTGAAGTTCATTGCCCTGTAATCTCCCGCCTTGTGCCGGTTCATCCGGCTTGTGGAGGAGATTACATTACAGGACAGCCACAGCGTCAAATGTCATGCCTGCCCATGACCGGACTTGTGAGGATGGGGCTGAAGCGCCAGACCTGTCGGCCTTAGGCAGTTGCAGCCAATGGAACATAGTTGAGCACCGGGCCTAGCCAGCGCTCAACCTCTGCTACCGCCATGCCCTTGCGCCGGGCATAGTCTTCCACCTGATCCCGTTCGACCTTCGCGACCCCGAAGTAATGCGCCTGGGGGTGTGAAAAATACAGGCCCGATACGGAGGCTCCGGGCCACATGGCATAGCTCTCGGTCAACCGCACACCGATATTCTGGGTCGCATTCAACAGGTCGAACAGAGTAGATTTTTCGGTATGATCCGGTTGGGCCGGATAGCCCGGCGCTGGCCGGATGCCTGCATAGTCCTCTGAGAGTATCTGCTGGGCTGTCAGGGCCTCGTCCGGCGCATACGCCCAGAACTCCTTGCGCACCCGCTCGTGCATCCGCTCGGCCAGAGCTTCTGCAATGCGATCCGCCAATGCCTTGACCATGATTGACCCATAGTCGTCGTTAGCTTTCTCGAAGCGGCGCGCCACCCGGTCTTCGGACATTCCGGCAGTGACAACAAAACCGCCGAGATAATCCGACTTGCCGCTTTCCACAGGGGCGACAAAGTCTGACAGGCACAGGTTAGGCCGACCATCCCGCTTGGAGGTTTGCTGACGAAGCCCGTGGAAGGTCGCCAGAGCTTCCGAACGCGATTCCCCTGTATAGAGACGGATGTCATCTCCCACCGCGTTGGCTGGCCAAAATCCTATGATCGCTTTTGGCGAAAACCACCGCTCCTCAACAATACGCTTCAGCATGAGCTGCGCATCTTCATAAAGGCGCGTGGCCTCAGCGCCATATTTTTCATCGGACAGAATGGCCGGAAAGCGCCCTTTCAGTTCCCATGTCTGGAAGAAAGGTGTCCAGTCGATATAGGGCAGCAACTCGGCCACATCGTAAGTCGAAAAAATACGCTTGCCCGTGAAGGTCGGCTTTGGCGGCGTATAGGACGCCCAGTCGATCGGCATGTGATTGGCGCGGGCGCGCTCTAGCGGCAAGCGCTGCTTGTCGGCCTCGGCGCGAGCATGCGCCTCTGCGGTCTTCTGATACTCGCTGCGCACATCCGCGACATAATTGGCACGGTTATCGTTGGATAGCAGCGAGGAGACGACACCCACCGCGCGGCTGGCGTCGGTCACATACACCGCCTGCCCGCGATGATACGCAGGATGTATCTTGACGGCGGTATGCACACGACTCGTCGTGGCGCCGCCAATCAACAGCGGAATATCAAAGCCTTCGCGCTCCATTTCGGCAGCGACATTGACCATTTCGTCCAGCGACGGCGTAATGAGGCCAGACAGGCCAATGATGTCAGCGTTTTCGCGCCGTGCGGTTTCGAGAATTTTCGCGGCAGGCACCATGACGCCGAGATCGATGACCTCATAATTGTTGCACTGAAGCACAACGCCAACAATATTCTTGCCGATGTCATGAACATCGCCCTTGACCGTCGCCATCACGATCTTTCCAGCCGCAGGCCTTTCGGCTTCGCCGCTTTCGATCCGCTCTTTTTCCATAAAAGGCTCGAGATAGGCCACCGCCTGCTTCATCACGCGCGCGGATTTCACGACCTGCGGCAGGAACATTTTGCCGGCGCCGAACAGGTCACCGACAACATTCATGCCTGCCATCAAAGGCCCTTCAATGACATGAAGCGGACGCGCGGCATTCAGGCGCGCATCTTCCGTGTCCTGCACGATGAAATCCGTGATGCCCGCGACCAGTGCATGCTCCAGCCGCTTCTCGACCGGCCATTCGCGCCAAGCCAAATCCTGCCCCTTGACAGCTGTGCTGCCATCGCCCTTGAAGCGCGGTGCGGCTTCCAGCAGGCGTTCTGTCGCATCATCACGGCGGTTGAGCACCACATCAAGACACAGATCACGCAGTTCCGGGTCAATATCATCGTACACGGCGAGCTGGCCGGCATTAACGATGCCCATATCCATGCCAGCCTGAATGGCGTGATAAAGAAAGACCGAGTGCATCGCCTCGCGCACAGGCTCGTTGCCACGGAAAGAGAATGACAGGTTCGACACGCCGCCTGAAATGTGAACCAATGGCATGTGTTCACGGATCTGCCGCGCCGC
>JBOFFO010000254.1:0-3254 GCA_051648665.1 Beijerinckiaceae bacterium
GTCGCCTGCGCCGACAGCACCACCGCCACCAGCAGCGTGAACGGATTCACATATTCAAGCTCGCCCTTCGGCTCCGGGTTGACCTGCTGGAAGGCGGAGAAAATGCCGCGCACAGCCGCATCATCGACCGGGCTGATCCGCCGGCGGGATGGCGTTGGCGCTTTTGCCGCAGCCTTTGTCGTGCCGGCGCGCGGTTTTTTGATCGCCGCTGGCGCGCGCCGGGCCTTGCCGGGGCTGGACTTGGCCGTTGTTTTTGGCTTTGCATCACCCATGCGCCGGTTATAGGCGCGCGTCCCGACCGCACAACCCGGAAGCTCCAATCCGCTCCACCGATCCATGACCGAAGCCGCTGATCAAACCCTGTTCTCCGCCCATATCCGGCCGCACCGGTCGCTGGGCGCAGACGCGCGCCGGCTGGTCATCACGCTGGTGGCGGTTGCCGGAATCATTTCATCCATCCCCTTCATGATCGTCGGGGCCTGGCCGGTGGCCGGCTATTTCGGCCTTGATGTGCTGCTGCTCTGGATCGCTTTCCGCGTGAACCAGAACCGCGCTGCCGAGCTGGAGGAGGTGCTGGTCACACCGGTTCAGCTTTACATGCGCCGCATCGGCCATCGCGGTGATACGGCGGAATGGCGCTTCAACCCGGCCTGGGTGCGCATTGAACGGGGCCGGGAGGATGAGGAGTTTGGCCTGCACGATCTCAGCATTGTCTCCGGCCCGACGCGCGTTGCCGTGGCGCGTCATCTCTCGCCGCTCGAGCGTGCGGATTTTGCCCGCGCCTTCGAGGCCGGGCTGGCGCAGGCCCGGCGCGGCCCGCGCTTCACCTGAAAGAGTCGTGTGCCCCGCTATAAATTGATCATCGAGTATGATGGCACGGCGTTTGCCGGCTGGCAGACCCAGCGTCACGATGCCGATGCGCCGCACGCGCAGCGCCCCCGCGCTGTGCAGGACGCCATTGAGGATGCGCTGTTTGCGCTGACGCAGACCCGTATCCGCGCCGGTGGCGCGGGCCGGACCGATGCCGGGGTGCATGCCACCCATCAGGTCGCCCATGCCGATCTGCCGAAAGAATGGCGCACCGACCGCCTGCGCGACGGGATGAACGCCTTTTTGCGCCGGCATGATGACCGCGTGGCGATTCTCGCTGCGGAAAAAGCAGCGGATGATTTCGATGCCCGCTTTTCCGCACTGCGCCGCCATTACCTCTACCGCATCCTCAACCGCCGCGCGCCGCCGGGGCTGGACCATCATCGCGTCTGGCATATCCCGCGCGCGCTCGACATTGCGGCGATGCAGGCAGCGGCGGCCGTGTTCATCGGCCGGCATGACTTCACCACCTTCCGCGCCACCGAATGCCAGGCGAAAAGTCCGGTCAAGACGCTCGATGTGCTGACGGTCGCGCGCGAGGGCGCGGAAATTCATATCCGCGCCAGCGCCCGCTCCTTCCTGCACAATCAGGTCCGCTCACTGGTCGGCACCATTGCGGAAGTGGGGTGGGGCCGGTTTTCCATCGATGATGTGCGCGCCGCATTGGAAGCGAAGGATCGTGCCCGCTGCGGCACGGTCGCGCCGCCGCACGGGTTATATCTGTGCGGCGTGGATTATGTGGATCGAGAAAAATAAGTCTCGATGATCCGGCGATAGATCTGCGCCAGACCCTCAAGGTCCGCCAGCGCCACCCGCTCATCGATCTGGTGCATGGTCTGGCCGACAAGGCCATATTCCACCACCTCGCAATAATCCTTGATGAACCGTGCGTCCGATGTTCCGCCCGTCGTCGATAATTGCGGCCGCGTGCCCGTGACCTGCTCGACCGCATCCGACACCGTCTGCACGAACGGGCCGGGCTGCGTCAGGAAAGCCGGCGCATTCGATGGCTCGAAATCGAGCGAAAAACGCACAACATTCCCCGCCGCTTTCTCACACCGCTTGCGAATTTCCGCACCAAGCGTTTCATGCGTCCACAGATCGTTGAAGCGAATGTTGAACACGGCCCGCGCCTCGGCGGGAATGACATTCGATGCGGGATTGCCGACATCGACGGTGGAAAATTCGAGATTTGACGGGTCGAAATGCGCCGTGCCGGAATCGAGCGGCTCATCCTGCAACGCAGCCAGCAGCCGCGTCAGGCCGCGAATCGGATTATCCGCCAGATGCGGATAGCCCACATGGCCCTGCTTGCCATGGATGGTCAGCCGCCCCGTCAGCGATCCGCGCCGTCCGATCTTGATCATGTCGGACAGGGCTTGCGGGTTGGTCGGCTCGCCGAGAATGCAATGGGAGAAGCGCTCGTCCCGCGCATGCGCCCATTGCAGTAGCTTCACCGTGCCATTCACCGCCGGCCCTTCCTCATCGCCGGTGATGAGAAAACCGATGGAACCAGACGGTTTTTCATGACGCAGATAGTCGAGTGTCGCGGCGAGAAAGGCCGCGATGCCGCCCTTCATATCGACAGCGCCGCGCCCATACATCACGCCATCGACAATATCACCGGCGAATGGCCCGTGCGTCCATCGCGTCTCATCGCCTGGCGGCACCACATCGGTATGGCCAGCAAACAAAAGATAAGGGGCAGCCTCGCCGATCCGCGCATAGAGATTGTCCACATCCGGCGTGCCGGGTTCGGAGAAGACGACACGCTCGCAGGCAAAGCCTGCATCGGTCAGCACCCGTTGCAGAAAATCAAGCGCGCCCCCTTCCGCCGGTGTTACCGACGGGCAGCGGATCAGGTCATGCAGCAGCGCGGTGGCGGTGATCATTCCGGTGCAGCCCGTTTCAGAATTTCGTCGATGCGTTCATAGATGGCAGCGGCCGCATTCTCCGCCGTCAGATCGCTCACATCCATATCGATGCGCAGTGGCTCGTCAGGGCGCAGCAATTCGTATTGGGAGCGCATGCCTGACAAAATGTCGGCCTTTGTCAGTTTGAGTAATGCCGCACGCTCGGGCATTTGTAACCGGCGCAGATTTTCCTCCAGCGAGCAGTCCAGCACAACAGGGATGACGACATTTTTTCGCGCATCAGCCAGCGCGACAAAATCAGCGAAGAGTTTGCGGTCATTCGCCTCATCTGCCAAAGCCTCCGTGAATATCAGGTGGCTGTGTGTGGCGCCACGCCTGGCATAGTCCATGACCAGAGAGCGGATGTCTGCCCGCATCGGGCGCCACGCGGCGTCGGATCGTTCAAGAAGCGCTTCGACCGGGTTCAGGAGGGTATGATTGTCGATCAGCCGCGCAGCGAGATGTTTGGCT
>JBOFFO010000255.1:0-2571 GCA_051648665.1 Beijerinckiaceae bacterium
AATGGAACATTGGTTCTTATAAATAAGACTATTTGTCGGGCGCATTGCGTTGTCAAGCGAAATGTTGCGGCAATGCGCTGCCGCAAATCGGGGCACGCTGCTGCCTATGCGCGCGGATGAGATGCATCAGTGGTCTGAAAAGAAGGATATGGACCGCGCGCGATCAGTCTGCGCGCATCATGGCCTTCAACGCATCCCGGACATGATCGGCGGTGATAAAGGCCGCCTGCTCCAGCGACTTCGCAAACGGGATGGGAATGCGTGGCGCCCCTAGCCGCCGCACGGACTTCAAATGCGATGGCCCGATTTTTTCCGTCATCGCGGCCATGACTTCACCGCCGAAGCCGCCATCACGCGGACCTTCCTGCACGACGAGCAACCGCTGTGTGCGCTGCAGGGATTGCGCTACAGTTTCAGCATCCCACGGCCACAGGCTGCGCAGATCAATAACATCCGCATGGATATTATCCTGCGCCGCCTGCGCTGCGCCTGCCAGCGCCGGGCGAAGCGCCTGCGACCATGTCACCAGCGTCACATCATTGCCCGACCGGCAAATCCGGGCTTCGCCAATTCTTGCCGGCGCATCATCGTCCGGCACATCTTCGGATGTCTTGAGAAGCGCCTTTGGCTCGAACAGCAATACGGGATCATCGCTGCGGATCGCGGCACGCAGCATGCACGCCATATCCGCCGCCGTTGCAGGCGTGAGCACCACAAGGCCCGGCACATTCACGAACCAGTTCTCGATCACCTGACTGTGCTGGGCGGCTGATCCCGGCAATAACCCATGCGGCATGCGCACAACAAGACTGGCGCGCGCCTGTCCGCCGAACATGTAGCGGGCTTTGGCGATCTGGTTCACCAGCTCATCCATCGCCGGCATGACAAAATCGGCGATGCGCATTTCAATCACAGGCCGCGTGCCCACGAGCGCCGCGCCAAAGCCGGCGCCCATGATCGTCGCTTCGGCAATCGGCGTATCCACGATGCGCGACGGACCAAACTCCTGATACAAGCCGGCATATTGGCCAAACACGCCGCCCTGCCGCACATCTTCGCCCAGCACCCACACCGTCGGGTCGCGGCGCATTTCATCGGCCAGCGCAGCACGCGAGGCTTCTGCGAAGGTCATCACGGTCATACCGGCGCTCCGGTATCCTGCACATCGGTGAAGGCTTTCGCGATCTCAGGCCAAGGCGCCATGCGTGCGGCGTCCTGCGCGGCGCGCATTTCCAGTTCGACCGCGCGGTCTATGTCGGAAAATATATCGTCACCGATGCCGCGCGCAGCCTCATGCGCCTGCAACAGTTTCAGCGGACAGCGCGCCATCGCCCGATCAAGTTCTCCGACGGGGCGATAGGCCGCCGCATCGGTCGATGTATGTCCGGTCCATCGATAGGTGCGGGCATGCAGGATGCGCGGTGCGCCATCGCGGCGGACCGCATTCACAAGCGCCCGCGCGGCGGCATCAACCGCCAGCACATCATTGCCATCGATCGAAACACCCTCAACGCCAAGGCTGGCCGCGCGCGCAAGAATGCCCTGTCCTGCCGTTGTTTCCCGCGTATAGGTAAAGGCCGAGAAATTATTGTCCTCACACACGAACAGCACGCGCAGACCATACAGCGATGCCCAGTTCAGCGCCTCGAAAAACGGGCCGCGATTGGCCGCGCCATCGCCAAAGAAACAGGCGACGACGGCGTCGGACCCCAGCAATTTCAGACCTTGCGCCGCGCCAACCGCGATCGGCAGGCCGCCGGCCACAATGCCGTTGGCGCCGAGCATGCCGACGGAAAAATCCGCAATATGCATGGAGCCGCCCTTGCCGCCGCAAGCGCCGGTGGCGCGGCCGTAAAGTTCCGCCATCATGGCATCGACGTCCGCACCCTTGGCCAAGCCATGCCCGTGGCCGCGATGGGTGCTCGTCACCCGATCATCGCGGCGCAGATTGGCGCACACGCCTGACGGCACCGCCTCCTGCCCGATGGAGGCATGCAGATAGCCATTAAATTCACCAGCGCGATGCGCTGCTAACGCAATTTCCTCGAATACGCGGATCCGCCGCATGGCGCGATAAAGATCAAGCAAATGTGCATGATTGTGATGCAGAGTATCGGTCATGCGCAGCGCGCCGTCAGTCCACCATCCACCGGCAGGCAGACGGCGTTGATATAAGCGGCTTCATCGCTGGCCAGAAACACGGCCGCATTGGCAATATCCCAGCCTGTGCCCATGCGTCCTGTCGGTGACGCCGCATGGCGCGCGGCCAGCATCGCCTCCGTCGATTCATACTGGCCGCTGATCTGCTGATGGATCAGCGGCGTATCCATAAGACCGGGCAGGATCGCGTTGCAGCGCAGGCCATCACGCGCATATTGCAGGGCGATGCCGACAGTAAACTGGTTCACGCCACCCTTGGCCGCATAGTAACTGGCATAGGGATAGCCGGTGTAGCGCAAGCCTGCCGATGACGAAATGTTGGTGATGACGCCGCGCTTCTGCCGCTGCATCACCGGGATCACATATTTGCAGGCGAGAAATGCGCCCGTAAGATTGATGTCGAGCTGGCGA
>JBOFFO010000256.1:0-3134 GCA_051648665.1 Beijerinckiaceae bacterium
AGAGGCGCGCCACGAGATGGATGCGATCGACCAGATCGGCGATGCGGTGATCGACGCCATCGCCCATTATTTTGCTGAGGACCATAACCGCGCACTCGTCGAACGCCTTGTCGGCGAATTGGCAATCGAGGATGCGCAAGCCGCCCGCAGCGATTCCGCCGTCGCAGGAAAAACTGTCGTTTTCACCGGCTCACTCGAAAAAATGTCCCGCGATGAAGCCAAAGCCATGGCTGAGCGGCTCGGCGCGAAGGTCTCTGGTTCGGTATCGAAAAAAACCGACATCGTTGTCGCCGGCCCCGGCGCTGGCTCAAAACTGGCGAAGGCTGCGGAGTTAGGACTGACGGTGCTTGACGAGGATGGCTGGCTCGCGCTGGTCAAGGATGGGTGAAGGCCACGCCATAAATTCACCATACAACCGAAGCCAAATTGTAAGCCTCACCGGCGATCATGGCTTATGAAAAAAATTCTTTTTGCTTTCGTTGCAACGCTTCTGGCATTCACCGGCCCAGCGCTGGCCCAATCTGCTGAAAAAATCGCGCAGGATCATCTCTATGCCGGCACGCTGGCTGAAGGCGAGCGCCTGCTGGCGCAGCGTGTGGCCGCACAGGCGCCGGACCGTGATGCCCATCTCGCGCTTGCCCTGATACGCACTGCGCGCGCTGTCGAAAGGCTGGCGCAGAATCTGCACCGCCATGGCCTGCAGGCGCCGCGCAACACGCCCATTCCCATCCTGCGCATGCCCGTTCCGCCCAATCCGCGTGCTGAACCCATCAGCTACGCGCAGATGCGCGTCATTCATGAAACCTTTCAACGCGATTTGATCGGCGTGCAGAAAGGGTTGGAACAACTGTCTGCCGGTCCGGCGAAAATCCGCCTCGATTTGCACGAGGTGCGGCTCGATGTGAATGGCGATGGCCGGATTGACGATTCAGAAAAGCTGGCGACCATTCTCGCCGGCATCCGCATGCTGCCGCCGGGCAGCGCACCCGGCGCGTTTCCGGTCGCCTTCGATGAATCCGATGCGATCTGGCTGCGTGGCTATACCCACCTGATGGGCGCCTTTCTCGACTTTATTCTCGCGCACAACTGGCAGGAAGCGTTTGAGGCCACGGCGCATGTATTTTTCGCCGGCGCGCGCAACCCCAGCGCGCTCGCGCCCCAGACCAAACGCGACCCTCTCGGCATGGGCGGGTTCGACATCGCCGATGGAATTGCGCTGATGCATCTCAGCCGCTTTCCTGTGGTTGAACCGGAGCGCATGAAAAGCGCGCTGGCGAATCTGAAAGCCGTCGTACGGTTAAGCCGCGAAAACTGGAAATCGATTCTGGCAGAAACGGATGACGAGGCCGAGTGGGTGCCCGCGCCGCAACAGAAAAATGCCGCGATCACCGCCCTGACGGTCACACAGGAGCGCGTCGATGCCTGGGCGTCAGCACTCGATGAGTTTGAAGGCATTCTTGAAGGCCGCATCCTGATGCCGCACTGGCGCTATGAGCAGGCCATCGATTTCCCGCGTGTCTTTACCGAACCGCGCCCATTCGATCTCGTGTTGTGGATGACCGGTCACGCTGCCATCCCCTATCTGCGCGAGGGGCAGGCAATTTCAAGCCGCACATTCTGGGAATGGCAGCGCGTGTTCGGCAACAATTTTGCCGGATATATGGTCTGGTTCAACTGACGGCCAGCGGTTCCGTCGCCTGCATAAGCCAAGCGAGCGCGGTGCCTTCCAGCTGCGGCGCAAGGCTTTCCCGCACGCGCGCGTGATAGGCGTCAAGCCACGCGATTTCATCACGCGTCATCAGGGATGAATCAATCAAACGCGTGTCGATCGGCGCGAGTGTAATCGTCTCGAAGCCATACATCTCGCGATTGCCGCCAGCGATAGCGCGTTTTTCGACAATCAGCAGATTCTCAATCCGGATGCCGAATGCGCCCTCTTCATAATAGCCCGGCTCGTTCGACACAATCATCCCCGGCTCCAGCGGCGCCGTACTGACTTTCGCAATGCGCTGCGGTCCCTCATGCACGGACAGAAACGAGCCGATGCCGTGGCCTGTGCCGTGATCGAAATCGAGGCCAGCCTGCCAGAGCGGCAACCGCGCCAGCGCATCGATCTGCCCGCCGGTCGTGCCTTTCGGAAACACCGCCGTGGCAATCGCAATATGGCCTTTCAATACGCGCGTGTAACGATCCCGCATCATACAGGTGACATCGCCGACCGCCAGCGTGCGTGTGATGTCGGTTGTGCCATCGCGATACTGTGCGCCGGAATCGATCAGAAAAATACCCGGCGTGACTGCGCGGTTGGACGCGCGCGTCACGCGGTAATGCGGCATCGCTGCATGCGGCCCGGCGGCTGAAATGGAAGGAAACGACAAATCGTGCAGCAAATTGGTTTCGCGCCTGAAATCTTCAAGCGTTTCTGCCACCGTGATTTCATCAAGTTGTCCGTGCGGCGCATGGTCGTCAAACCAGTGCAGGAAGCGCGCCATTGCGACTCCGTCACGCACATGCGCCTTGCGCGCCCCATCCAGTTCTACGGCGTTTTTTGCCGCTTTCATGCGCGCAATCGGATCGGCCCCGACATCCGCTTTCACCCCCCAGGATTCGAGCACCGTAACGAGGGCAACACCGGCCGTTGCCGCATCAAGGCGGATTTTCTGCTCGCGTTGCAACAGGGCTTCAAGCCCGAACGGAAAATCGTCAGCCGCGCGCAGATCGCACAGGGCGGATATTTCATTGCGCACCGCAGGCCCGAATTTTTCCGGCGCCGCGAACAGCACAGCGCGCCCCTTGGCCGGCACAAAGCCGTAACCGAGCATCAACGGCGAATGCGGCAGATCCCCGCCGCGGATATTCAGGAGCCAGCACAACGCGTGGGGATCGGATATCATCAGCCCGTCGCAGCGTTCCTTGGCGAGCGCTGCCTGCACGCGCACAATTTTCTCTTGTGCACTTTCGCCGGCAAAGCCGAGATCGTGCAGCATCGCCGGGGCGCGCGGCGGCATTGGCCGATTGCTCCAGACCGCATCGAGCGGATTGACGGCAACGGCCTGCCCATGCCCGCCGGCGCGCATGGCGGCTTTTTCCAGCCGCTCCGCACCATCCTTGGTATGCAGCCACGGATCATAACC
>JBOFFO010000257.1:0-1709 GCA_051648665.1 Beijerinckiaceae bacterium
AGCACCTGCGCGCGCTTGTCGCGCTCGGCCTTCATCTGCCGGCCCATCGCATCGACAAGGTCGGCGGGCGGGATGATGTCCTTGATCTCGATGCGCGTCATCTTGATGCCCCAGGGCGACACCGCGGCATCGACCACGCGCAGCAGCTTTTCGTTGATCTCGTCGCGGTGGGACAGAAGCTGGTCGAGGTCCATCGAGCCCATGACGGAGCGGATATTGGTCATGACGAGGTTGAGCAGCGCGGTCTGCAAATCCGCCACCTCGTAGGAGGCGCGGGCGGCGTCGATGACCTGGAAGAAGGTGACGCCATCGACCCGCACCGTGGCGTTGTCCTTGGTGATGACCTCCTGGCTCGGCACGTCGATCACCTGCTCCATCATGTTCACCTTATTGCCGATGCGGTCGATGAAGGGAACGATGAGGTTGAGGCCGGGATGCAGCGTCTTGGTGAATTTGCCGAACCGCTCCACGGTCCAGTGGTAGCCCTGCGGCACCTGCCGGATGCCCTGCAGGATCGCAACAATGACCAGCAGGAGGAAAAACAGGGCGACAATGGTGGAAGGACTGATCGGCATGGACAAACTCCGGCGCGGCCACGGGTAAGGGCCGGTCGCACATGTCGCCCGGCCGCAAGGCTGAACAAAGGCATAACCGATTTTTCCGCGCCCGTCGCGTGTGCCGCCGCACCGCAGCCCGGCGCGGGCTTGATCTGGCGCAAGGGTGGCCTGCCGCGCGCCCTGTTGTGCGGGCTGCCTCTTGCCGGAGCGCAATGGCATTCCCAAATCCGTGACAATGGCAGCCCATGAGGGGGCCAAATGTTCACAGCCTGCGCCATCGCTTCGGGGCGGCGCCGGCGGGTCGGGGATACAGTCATGAATATCGAGAAATACACCGAACGGGCGCGCGGCTTTCTGCAGGCGGCGCAGACCATTGCCCTGCGCGAAGGGCATCAGCAGTTCACCGCCGAGCATGTGCTGAAGGCGCTGCTCGATGACAGCGAGGGCATGGCAGCGGGGTTGATCGCGCGCGCCGGCGGTGACGCGAAACGCGCGCTGCAACTCACTGATCAGGCGCTGGCGAAATTGCCAAAGGTTTCCGGTGGGTCGGGCGGCCTCAATCTCACCGCGCCGCTGGCACGGGTGTTCGACACGGCGGAGAAGGCGGCGGACAAGGCCGGCGATTCCTTCGTCACCGTGGAGCGGTTGCTGCTGGCGCTCGCTGTGGAAAAAGACACGGAAGCGGGCAAGGCGCTCGCCGGCGCGGGCGTCAATGCGCAAAATCTCAATGCAGCGATCAATGAATTGCGCAAGGGCCGCACGGCCGATTCCGCCTCGGCGGAAAATGCCTATGACGCGCTGAAGAAGTATGCGCGCGATCTCACCGAAGCGGCGCGCGAGGGCAAGATCGATCCGGTCATCGGCCGCGATGAGGAAATCCGCCGCGCGATTCAGGTGCTGTCGCGGCGCACCAAGAATAATCCGGTTCTGATCGGCGAAACGGGTGTCGGCAAGACCGCCATTGTTGAAGGCCTCGCGCTGCGCATCGTCAATGGCGATGTGCCGGAATCGCTGAAGGACAAGAAATTGCTTGCGCTCGATATGGGCGCGCTGATCGCCGGCGCGAAATATCGCGGTGAATTCGAGGAGAGGCTGAAGGCTGTGCTGCAGGAGGTCACGTCTGCGGCAGGCGCAATCATCCTGTTTATCGAC
>JBOFFO010000258.1:0-2703 GCA_051648665.1 Beijerinckiaceae bacterium
CGCGATATACCTACGGCAATGATGGCGTTGGCGGCACAATGCAGCTGGCGGCGGAGCGTATTTTCAATGCCAGCGGCGTGAAGGTGAAAGCGATTCCGTTCGCCGGCGCCGGCGAGACGGCGAAGAATTTCCTCGGCGGACATGTCGATTTCTATGGCGGCTCGCTGCCGCCGATTCTGCCGCATGTGCAGGCCGGCAAGGCGAAATGTCTCGTGCTGACGTCGGCCGGCGACAACCCGGCCCTGCCGGACGCCAAGGGCCTTGATGCGCTTGGCCTCGGCAAGGAAGAAACCGTGCTGTGGTGGGGCTTGATTGCGCCCAAGGGCACGCCGGACGCGGTCGTGTCCGAACTTGAAAAAGTGTTTGTCGAAGCCGCGCGCTCCGACAAGTTCAAGGATGTGATGGCCAAGCAGGGCGCCACGTCCCGCGTGCTGGACGGCAAGGCGACGGCGGCGCTGATCGGCACTGAATTTAAGGCGCTCGGCGATGCGGCGAAAGCTGCAGGCATCGAAAAGAAAACCCAGTAATGACGACAGCCGGCCGCAGCAGCGAGTGGGTAACGGCGCTGTTGCTGGCCACCGCCGGCGGCGGTTTCGCCATGCTGGCGGCCCGCCTGCCTGCCAGCACGGAACCGGGCACACCCGGTCCGGGCACCGTGCCCATGGCGCTGGGACTGATCCTTCTGGCGTGCGGACTGTTCATTGCTGCGCGCGCTTGGTGGCAACAGTCAAGGGATGACGCGAAGCCCGTTGCAATATCTCACGGCGCGGCCAAACCTTTGATTGGCCTTGCCCTGCTCGCTGCCTGCGCAGCGTTGCTGGAGCCCCTCGGTTTCACCCTGTCAGCCTTCAGCTTTCTGATCGCGGGTTTCATCCTGCTCGGCGATACGCCGTGGCGGATTGCCGTTCCCGCCGCAGCAATTGGTGCTGTTGGTTTGTGGCTGTTTTTCACCAAGCTGCTCGGCGTCGGCCTGCCCTATGGCCTGATCGAACAGATTCTTTTCCGCTGACGGCCACACGATATGGATGCCCTGCCCCATCTGCTGAACGGCCTCGCGATTGCGATGCAGCCGAAATATCTGCTCTACTGTTTCATCGGCTGTTTCTGGGGATCAATTGTCGGTGTGCTGCCAGGTCTTGGCCCGCTGGCCGGCATGGCGCTGCTGCTGCCGCTGACGTTCACGCTCGACCCCACTGGGGCAGTCATCATGCTGTCGGGCATTTTCTACGGCGCGATGTATGGCGGCTCGACCACCTCGATCCTGATGCGCATTCCCGGTGAAGCCGCGTCGGTTGTCACCTGCATCGACGGCTATGAAATGGCGCGCAAGGGCCGCGCCGGTGGCGCGCTGACCATTGCGGCGCTCGGCTCCTTTGTCGGCGGCGTTTTGTCGGTGATCGGCCTGATGCTCGTCGCGCCCAAGGTGGCGGACGCGATGCTGTCCATCGGGCCGGCGGCGGAATTCACTATTCTCGTCACGGCACTCCTGATTTCGCTTTTTGCTGCAAGCGGGCCGCTCATCAAAACCATTGCAATGGTCGTGCTCGGCCTGCTGATCGCCATGGTTGGCCTCGATCCGCTCACAGCCACGCCGCGTTTCACCTTCGGTTCGCTCCATCTCACCGATGGCCTCAGTTTTTCCGCAATGGCGATTGGCCTGTTCGGCGTGTCGGAAATCCTGATGTCATTCGGCGAGAAATTTTCCGAACGCCCGCGTGCGCCGAAATTGCGCGAGATGGTGCCGACCAAAACTGAGCTGAAAGAATCGGCCATGCCGATCGTGCGGGGATCAGGCATCGGATTTCTGTTCGGTATCGTGCCGGGCGTTGGTCATATCGTTTCGACGTTCGCCTCCTATGCCGTCGAAAAGAGCCTGTCGAAAAAGCCGGAGGAATTTGGCAAGGGCGCCGTCGCCGGCGTCGCCGGGCCGGAAACCGCCAACAATGCGACGACCGGCGCGGCGATGATTCCGCTGCTCGTGCTTGGCATTCCCGCCATTCCTGTCACCGCCGTGTTGTTGTCGGCGCTGACCGTGCATGGCGTGCAGCCCGGCCCCATGCTGATTTCGCAACACCCGGAATTGTTCTGGGGCCTGATCGCCAGCATGCTGATCGGCAATGCCGTGCTGGTGATTTTGAATCTGCCGCTGGTTAGCCTGTTCGTGTCGATGTTGCGCCTGCCCTATGGCTATCTCGCGCCGATGGTCCTGCTGATCTGCATTATCGGCGTCTATTCGGTGAAGGCATCGACCTTCGATCTGTGGGTGATGATCGGCTCCGGCATCGCCGGATATGCCCTGCGCCGCGCCGGTTTCGACATTGCGCCGCTGCTGCTGGCCACCGTGTTGGGCGACCGCATCGAAGTCAGCTTCCGCCGCGCGCTGACCATTTCCGACGGCGACCCATCCATTTTCCTGAAAGGCGGTGGCGCGCAAACCGCTGTCGCGCTGCTGGTTGCGGTGATCATCGGCGTCGTCTTTCTGAAGCTGAAACAGCGCCGGTCCGCTGCGCCCGCAGTCTCATAGCCGCAGACAGATTTATTCTTCGGGCCACGCCATTCGGTCCACGAGATCATCGGCAATCAGACCCCGCCCCAACCGCGTCGCCGTATCGCCGTGGATCCAGACCGCTGCACACGCCGCCTCGAACGCCGGCATGCCCTGCGCCAGTAATCCGCAAATCATGCCCGCCAGCACATCGCCTG
>JBOFFO010000259.1:0-4427 GCA_051648665.1 Beijerinckiaceae bacterium
CAGCAACAGGCTTTCCAGCACCCACAGGCTGTTGCCGGCGATGATGAGCAGAACTGCCCAGCGGCTCAGCGGGTGGCGACGGGCGGTCCACAGCATGAATGCGGCCGATGGAAACAGCAGCAGGCCGGCGTAGCGCATCAATTCCGGGGAAAGGCCGAGAGGGGCCTGTAAAAAATTCGCGCCCATGGTGAGCAACGTGCCGGTGGTCGCGCAGGTCGCCGCATCAAGCAGCAAGATCCGGCGCAGCGTGGATTCGTCAAAGCGGTTCATGGTCAAGTCTCCCATTGCGATGCACCCAGAGTGCCGCCTTGCCGCGGAAAAGCGATTACCTCTGAGGTCATTGGAATTGGCAGACGCTCCCCCTAATATCGGCGGATGGCGACGCTTTATCATTCATCTCCTTCCGCTCAGGGTGGCGCGTTCGGTCCGATGCTGCGTGGCTGGCGGCAACGGCGGCGGCTCAGTCAAATCGATCTTGCGGTGGATGCGGATCTCTCCACGCGCCATCTCAGTTTTCTTGAAAATGGCCGGGCCAATCCAAGCCGCGACATGGTGATCGCGCTGGCTGAAAGCCTGTTTCTGCCACCGGGAGAGTGCAATCAGTTGCTGGCTGCCGCCGGATTTGCACCCGTCTATGCGCAGCGCGCGCTTGATGATCCCGCCTTGGCGGCGATGCGCCATGCTGTCGAGCAAATTCTGAAAACGCACGAACCCTTTCCTGCCGTGGCGGTGGACCGGCGATGGACGCTGATGGCGAAAAACAATGCGGTGCCGGCCTTGCTGGCAGGCGTTGCGCCATTCCTGCTTGAACCGCCCGTCAATGTCTTGCGGTTAAGCCTGCATCCTGCCGGTCTTGCGCCACGCATCATCAATCTTGCTGCCTGGGCTGACCACCTATTTTCGCGGCTGCGGCGCGATATTGAATTGACCGCTGACCCGGCATTGATCGCGCTGCGCGATGAGCTTGCGGCGTTCCGCCCGAAAGGAATGTCCAGAGACGGCCATGCGCCCAATTCCGCCGCGCCACAGCCGGTGATACCTCTGCAATTCAGTACACCGTCCGGCATTCTCTCATTCATGAGCACGACCATGGTGTTTGGCACGCCGTTGGATGTTACGCTCTCGGAACTTGCGGTTGAATTGTTTTTCCCCATGGATGGGGCGACGGCCAACGCCATGCGTGCGCTCGCCACCACGGATTGAATCAAGCGGAGGGGGCGCAGAGGAATGCAATAGCCCGGCATCGCATCGTGCAATGCCAACCTTGCCACCTCTCAGACATTCGCGCCGTGCCACGCTTCGCTGTCAAGCATGCGATTACGGCGCTATCGGGCAGGGCATCACTCCGCCGCGATCTTCCCCACAGCCTCTGCCGCCGGATTGTTCCAGCGTTCCAGCAAGGCCGCCTCTTCCGCTTTGGCGGCGTCGAGATGGCGTTCTTTCACATGGCCGAAGCCGCGGATTTTTTCGGGGATTGAGGCAATCGCGACGGCGAGCGCGTGATTGTCCGGCGTGAGTTTTTCGATAAGCGCGAGAATCCGCGCCTCATAATTGTCGCGCAGGGCGCGTTCCATTTTCCGTTCGGCGGTTTTGCCGAATATATCCAGCGCGCCGCCGCGCAGGCCCTTCATTTTCGCAAGCAAACGGAAGGCGTGGATGATCCACGGGCCGAAGGACATTTTCTTCGGCTCGCCGGTGTGCTCATCAACGCGTGCGAGGAGTGGCGGGGCGAGATGGAATTCGTAGCGCAGATTGCCGGTGAAGGTGGCGTTCACCTGCCGCTGGAAGGAGCCATCGGTGTAAAGTCGCGCCACCTCATATTCGTCCTTGATCGCCATGAGCTTGAAGGCGTAGCGCGCTACGGCCTGCGTGAGAGCCGTCTTGCCCGGCGTTTTCGACGCTTCCACCGCGCGCACTTTTTCGACAAGGGTGCGATAGCGCTGCGCATAGGCCGCGTTCTGATAGGCGGTGAGGAAATCGCTGCGGCGCTGGATCATCTCGTCGAGCGACTCGGAGATGTGGCGCGCTTTCGTCGGGGCTTTCATCGGCTCGATCAGCTTTTCCAGCGCGGCCTGATCAACTGCGGCGCGGCGGCCCCAGCGGAATGCATCGAGATTCATTTTCACCGCTTCGCCATTCAGCTCGATGGCCTTTTCGAGCGCGGCGGCGCTCAGCGGCACCTTGCCCTTCTGGTAGGCCATGCCGAGCAGGAAGAGGTTGGCGGCAATCGCATTGCCCATTAGCGCGGTGGCGATGCCGGTCGCATCGATCATATGCGTCCGGTGATCGCCAGCCGCCGCGATGATCGCGCGCTTCACGCGCTCCGCCGGCAAATTGAAGTCAGCTGAGCGGGTGAAATCGCCGGGCATGATTTCGGCGGTGTTGACGAACACATCGGTCTCGCCCTGCTTGACTCCGGCGAGCACCTTTTTCGTGCCGGTGACGACAAGATCGCAGCCAAGCACCAGGTCAGCATGGCCGGCGGCGACGCGGATGGCGTGAATATCATCCGGCGTGGCGGCGAGTTTGACGTGTGAATAAACCGCGCCGCCTTTTTGCGCGAGGCCGGCCATGTCGATCATGCCCAGCCCCTTGCCTTCGAGATGCGCGGCCATGCCGAGGATCGCGCCAACGGTGACGACGCCGGTGCCGCCGACGCCGGTGACGATGATGCCAAAGGGGGTTTTTGTGAGTTCAGGATGTACCGGATCGGGCAGGGCGACCGCATCAAGATGCGCGGTTTCGGCGCGCGGAATTTCCGCCTTCTTCACCTGCGCCCCATGCACGGAGACAAAGGAGGGGCAGAAGCCGTTGACGCAGGAAAAATCCTTGTTGCAGTTGGACTGGTCGATCTGCCGCTTGCGGCCGAATTCGGTGTCGAGCGGCTGCACGCTGACGCAGTTCGATTTCACGCCGCAATCGCCGCAGCCCTCGCAGACCAGCTCATTGATGATGATGCGCTTGTCGGGATCGGGAAATTCGCCGCGCTTACGGCGGCGGCGCTTTTCCGCCGCGCAGGTCTGGTCATAGAGCAGCACTGTCACGCCATCAATTTCGGACAGATCCTTCTGCACCGCCATCAGTTCATCGCGGTGATGGACGGTGGCGCTGGCGGGAAAGGTTTCGTGCGCGGCGGAGTATTTCGCCGGATCGTCGGTCACGACAGCAATTTTTTTCACGCCTTCGGCATGGACCTGATTGGCGATGGCCTGCGCGGTCAACCCGCCTTCATGGCGCTGGCCGCCAGTCATCGCCACCGCGTCATTGAAGAGAATTTTATAGGTCATCGTCGCGCCGGAGGCGACGGCGAAGCGCACCGCGAGCGAGCCGGAATGGTTGTAGGTGCCGTCGCCGAGATTCTGGAAGACGTGCTTGCGGGTCGAGAACGGAAATTCACCAACCCAGTTCGCGCCTTCGCCGCCCATGGCAGTATAGCCGGCGGTATCGCGATCCATCCATTGCGCCATGAAATGGCAGCCGATGCCGGCATAGGCGCGCGAACCTGCGGGAACTTTTGTCGATGAATTGTGCGGGCAGCCGGAGCAGAAATAGGGCGTGCGCGTCGCCGCATCCTTGGTCTGCGCCAGCGTTTCCTGCGCCTGCCGCAAGCGCGAGACATGGGCGGCGATTTCGTTGGACGGCGTGCCGCGCAGAATGCGTTCGCCGAGCGCAATGGCGATGTCGTTGGGATCGAGCGCGCCTTTCACCGGGAACAGCCACTGGCCCTGCTCATCCTTCTTGCCGATGACCACGGGCTGGATGCCGGTGCCATACAATTCCTCGCGCACCTGCACCTCGATCAGCGAGCGCTTTTCCTCGATGACCATGATCATTTCGAGGTCCTTGGCGAACTCCATCAATTCGCGCTGCGACAGGGGCCAGACGCAGCCGACCTTGTAGAGCCGGATGCCGAGATCGTTGGCGCGCACCTCGTCGATGCCGAGATCGTCCCACGCCTGGCGCAGATCGAGATAGCTCTTGCCGGTGGTGATAATGCCGATGCGCGGTTTTGCGCCGCCATGCGTGATGAGCGTGTTGATTTTATTGGCGCGGATGAAGGCCAGCATGGCATCGCGCTTGTATTCCTGCATCCGCTCCTCCTGCTGGAGGAAGGCGACAACCTCACCGGCGCGAATATTCAGCCCGCCCGGCGGCATGCGGAATTCGTCCTCGCCGGGGATGATGATTTTCACCCGGTCGATATGGCCATCGACGCTGGCCGTCGATTCGACATTGTCCTTGACGAGCTTCATCGAGGACCAGGCGCCGGTGTAGCGGCTCATGGCGAAGGCGTAGAGGCCGTAATCAAGAATTTCCTGCACGCCGGCGGGATTGAAAATCGGCATCATCACGTCGAGGAACGCAAATTCCGACTGGTGCGCGGTGGTGGAGGATTCCGCCGTGTGGTCATCGCCCATCAGCGCGAT
>JBOFFO010000260.1:0-2856 GCA_051648665.1 Beijerinckiaceae bacterium
TTTTATTTCCTGCACAACAATTTTCAGGCGCAGGCGACAACATTGTCGGAGACGGCGCGCGGCTCAGCCGTGGCGCTGTTCGCCTGTTTTTTATTCGCGGGCAGTGCTTGCGGTCCGCCGCTTGCCGGTTTCCTGCTGGCCAAAGGCGGCGAAACGCTGATGCTGACGGTCATGGCTGCGAGCGTAGCTGCGCTCGGATTCATTGTGCCGCTGGTGCTGAAGCCGGCGCGTTAGATCACGCCGTGTTTTGACGGAATCGTCAAAACACGAGAACCGTGATCGACTCCTGACGATTTGAGCATGACGTGTTTTCATGAAAACACGTCATGCGTTAGCGCGCCCGGTAGGTCGGCACGCCTTGATCCGGCAGCCAGAGATTCTTCGGCGGCGCACCGGTCTGCCAGAACACATCTATGGGAATGCCGCCGCGCGGAAACCAGTAACCGCCGATGCGTAGCCATTTCGGTGTCAGTAAATCCACCAGCGTCTTGGCGATGCCGACGGTGCAGTCCTCATGGAAAGCGCCATGGTTGCGGAAGCTGTTGAGATAGAGCTTCAGCGATTTGGATTCGACCAGCCATCGCCCCGGCACATAATCGATGACGAGTATGCCGAAATCCGGCTGACCGGTCACGGGACAGATCGAGGTAAATTCCGGCGCGGTGAAGCGTGCGCAATAGAGTGTGCCCGGATGCGGGTTCGGCACGCGGTCGAGCTGCGCGTCTTCCGGCGATTGCGGCAGCGGCGTCGCCTGGCCCAGTTGCGACGCACCGGTGTGTGCGGCCGGGCCGTGGGCTGGCTGGCGCTTTGATGTGGTGGATGCTGGCTTTTTCATCATGGCTCCGGCGTCGCGCCGCAGCGCGCTGTCACGAGGTCAGGGTTCTGGCGCGCTGGTAGGCCGGACGCAGTTCGGATTCAACCCGTTCCGGCGACAGCGCGCCCGGCAGATGGGCGACGATCCGCCCCAGCGGGTCGACCACATAGGTCGCCGGCACACCGCGCGGGCGCAAATGCTTCGCGGCAAAGCCCGCCTGATCGACGCCGAGCGCGCGATAGGGATTGCCCGCCTGGCGCAGATAATCGGCAGCCTTGGCCGGATCATCGCCGCGCAGGATCCCGAGCAGCCGGATTCGCGGATCGCGACCGAGCGCATTCAGCAATTCATGTTCGCTGCGGCAATAGGGGCACCATGAGGCCCAGACATTGACGATCGCCGGCTCGCCGCGAAATACCCGGCCGATCAGGCCGGGCGCCTGCGATCCCATAGGCGTGCGTGCGCCGGGCACCGGCGGCAAATTGACAGTCTCGGGCAAGGGGGCCGAGGGCGTGCCGTTACATCCCGCTACGGTCGCGCCCAACGCCAGCGTTGCGGCGATGGCGGCTCGGCGCGACATGCCTTCCATCGACGAGGTTTCACTGAGCGAGCAGGCGCGATCTGATATCTCAATCATGGATTGATCTTACCGTACGTCCGGCAACAAACTCTTGCGTATCGCGTCAAAATGCGCGCCGCGGTAAATAAAATTGAAACGCACCCCTCCTGTGCGCGCTCGATACTGGCGCATCCGCCGCCCATGCGGGAGAAAGACAAATGGCCGGGCAAGCGCTGCGGCGCTGGTTTCCTGTTCACCGCATGACCCTCACGTCTCCCGCGCCGCATTCCGATCCGGCCTTGCCCCAGCAAAAGACGCCATGGCTGGCCGTTGCAGCGATTTTGTTCGCCGTCGCTGTGTGGGGGCTGCAATTCGTCATGATCCGGCTTGGCGTCACCACGGACCTGACGGGTAACGACCTTGCGACGCTGCGCTTTGCGGTGGCTGGCCCGTTCCTGCTGCCGTTGTTTTTTCGCTACGGCTGGCGCGACTGCGCCGGGTTGGGTTGGCGGGACGGCCTGGTGCTGACCTGTCTCGGCGGCTTGCCGATGGGCATTCTGTCGAATTGGGGATTGACGTTTGCGCCGGCCAATCACGCCGCGTGCATCCAACCCGGCACGGTTGGCATCATTGCTACCGTGGCCGGCGCTTTAATGGCCGGCACTGGCCTTCCGGCCATGAAGCTGGCAGGGCTCGCGTTGGCGCTGGCGGGATTGGCCGGTGTTGCCTTCGGTGCGCCTGCCGCTGTGGCCGGGCCTGATGCCTGGTTCGGCGACATCATCTTTGTGGTCGCTGGCGTCTGTTGGGCGGCCTACACAATTATTCTGGCAAGAAAAAAGGCGTCGCCTCTGGCGTCAACCGTGACCGTGGGTGTGCTGTCCATGGCGATGGTGCCAATTCTTCTGGCATTCTTTCCGACAAAACTGGCGACCGCATCATGGTCGTCGATTCTGTTGCACGGGCTATTTCAGGGTGTGCTGAATTATCTGCTGGCCTTCGGACTGTGGTCTTATTCCGCGCGCGTGCTGGGGCCTGTGAAGATGGGACTGTTTGCGCCGTTGATCCCTGTATTCGGGGTGTTCAGCGCCATGCCAATTCTGGGCGAATATCCGACCGCGCTGCAATGGCTCGGCATCGCCGGCGTCTTGTTCGGTCTGACCGCCATTGCGCTTACGGACCGATGGCGGCGGCGTTAAAACCGCGTCGTGAGCGTGGTGAGCCAATCCGGCGACAGGTTAACCAGCGATGCTTCGATACGCTTGTCCCAGCCGGTGAGGATCGCAAGCCCGACCACAACCAGAAAAATGCCGAGTGCTGATTTCAACGCACCGCCTGTATTCATCAACCGGCCGCGCATACGCATCAGAGCATCGCGCGATATGGTGCCAAGGATGAGCAACGGCAGAGCCGCACCAAGGCCGAACACCAGCATTGTAACAGCAACAGATCCGATCTCGCGCCCCTGAGACGCCAGCACAGAGGC
>JBOFFO010000261.1:0-1539 GCA_051648665.1 Beijerinckiaceae bacterium
CAGAAAAAGGAGCCGCGTGATGCTCGGCCTGACCAATCCGGAACTGGGCGTGGCCATGCTCGGCCTGTTCGTCGTGTTCATCATGCTCGGCTTTCCGATCGCCTTCACCCTCATGGCGCTCGGCGTTTTCTTCGGTTACGCGGCGATGGGCGACACCGTTTTCGCGCTGGTGGTGCAGCGCGCCTATTCGGTCATGGCCAATGATGTGCTCGTCTCGATCCCGCTGTTTGTTTTCATGGGCTACATTATCGAGCGGGCGAACATTCTCGACCGGCTGTTTTATTCGCTGCAACTGGCGCTGAAGGGGGTGCCCGGTGCACTCGCTGTCGCAACGCTCGCGACCTGCGCGATTTTCGCGACCGCCACCGGCATTGTCGGCGCTGTTGTGACGCTGATGGGGCTGCTTGCCTTTCCGGCCATGCTGCGCGCCGGCTACGATGTGAAATTATCTGCGGGCGTGGTCTGCGCCGGCGGCTGCCTCGGCATTCTGATTCCGCCCTCGGTGATGCTGATTCTGTATGGTGCGACGGCGGGCGTATCAGTGCCGAAACTCTATGCTGGCGCGTTTTTTCCCGGCCTGCTGCTGGCCGGTCTATACATGGCCTATGTGATTATCCGCTGTGCACTCAACCCGACACTCGCGCCGAAACTGCCGCCGGAGGAATACGACGTTCCGTTCTCGACGGTGGCGAAGGCGTTGCTCACCAGCTTCTTTCCCCTCGCCCTGCTGATTCTTTCCGTGCTCGGCGCGATTTTCTTTGGTATCGCCACGCCGACAGAAGCGGCGGCCGTGGGATCGCTGGGATCGCTTGTTTTGGCTGCAGCCTACCGTGCGCTGAGTTTCGAGAAAATCAAGGATTCCGTCATTCTCACCGCGCGCACTTCGGCGATGGTGTGCTGGCTGTTTGTCGGCTCCTTCATCTTCTCCTCGATCTTCGCCTATCTCGGCGGGCATGAGCCGATCAAAACCTTCATGGCCTGGCTCAACCCGTCACCGCTGATGTTCATGATCATGGCGCAGATCATTATATTCGTGCTGGGCTGGCCGCTGGAATGGACCGAGATCATCGTCATTTTTGTGCCGATTTTCCTGCCGTTGCTGCAACAGTTCAATGTTGATCCGCTGTTCTTCGGCATCCTGATCGCGCTGAATATCCAGACCTCGTTCCTGTCGCCGCCAGTGGCGATGGCCCCGTTTTACCTCAAGGGCGTTGCGCCCAAGCATGTGACGATCAACCAGATCTTCTCCGGCGTGATGCCGTTCCTGTGGATCGTGCTGGTGGCGATGCTGCTCGTCTACACCTTCCCGCAGATCGCATTGTGGCTGCCGAATTATCTCTATCGCTAAAGAAAAATCCCGGCGCAGGGCCGGGATTGCGTCTGTAATCGCCCAAGTGAGAATCAGGCGGTGGCGAGATGCTTCAGCCGCGCTTCGTCGAGGATGCGCACGCCATCGGGGGTGACGACCAGCACCTTGGCCTTGGCGAGCTTGCCGAAGGTGCGGCTGACCGTCTCAATGGTCAGACCGAGATAATCGGC
>JBOFFO010000262.1:0-3322 GCA_051648665.1 Beijerinckiaceae bacterium
TCAAGCCGCTGGCAGAACAGGCTGGCTTGCGCATCGCCTTGTTGACCGGCCGGGACAAGGCCCAGCACCGCGCCTCAGTCCGTCAAGACCTTGCCAGCGGCAACATCGCCATCGCCATTGGCACACATGCGCTGTTTCAAGACGATGTGGTTTTCGCCGACCTAGGCATCGCGGTGGTGGATGAGCAGCACCGCTTTGGCGTGCATCAACGTCTGGCGCTCGGCGGCAAAGGCGCCGAAACCGATATTCTGGTGATGACGGCCACACCTATTCCGCGCACGCTGGTTTTGACATATTTTGGCGATATCGAATTATCAATTTTACGCGAAAAACCAGCAGGGCGGCAGCCGATTGCCACACGCGTAATCGACCTGGAAAGAATGGTGGAAGTGATTGACGGCATTCGCCGCGCGATACACGCGGGTGCACAGATTTATTGGGTTTGCCCGTTGGTTGCCGAATCCGAAAAGCTCGACATTGCCGCCGCGCAGGATCGCTATTCTGATCTGCAGAAGATATTTGGCGCTCAGGCTGGACTCTTGCACGGGCAGATGAAGAGCCCTGAAAAGGATGAAGCCATGGCGCGCTTCGTTCGTGGTGAAACCCGCATCTTGGTCTCGACGACAGTTATTGAAGTCGGCGTTGATGTGCCGCAGGCGAGCATCATGGTGATAGAACATGCGGAGCGTTTTGGCCTGTCGCAACTCCACCAGCTCCGTGGGCGCATAGGGCGCGGCACAGCCAAATCAACTTGCCTTCTGCTCTACAAGGGGCCGCTGGGTGAAACTGCGCGCGCGCGCCTGTCCGTCATGCGCGAAACCGAAGACGGGTTCCGCATTGCTGAAGAGGATTTGCGCCTGCGCGGTGAAGGCGATCTGCTGGGCACAGCGCAATCGGGCATGCCAGGGTTTCGCCTTGTCCGGCCCGACCTTGATCACGATCTGCTGGAAGCGGCGCGCAAGGACGCAAAGCTCATCGCCGCGCAAGATCCGGAACTGGAGAGCGCGCGCGGCACCGCGTTGCGCATTTTGCTCCATCTGTTCGAGCGCGATGATGCAGTGCGCCTGTTGCGCGCAGGATGATTATTTATTCAACCGTGACCGACTTCGCCAGATTGCGTGGCTGATCGACATCCTTACCCATCACCAGCGCTGTATGATACGCAAGAAGCTGAATGGGAATGGCATAGACCATCGGGGCAATCAGCGAATCCATCGGCGGCATTTCGATATTTGCAAGTGAATGAACACCCGCTTCCTCCGCCATGCCCTTTTCACCGATGAAAATTATTTTTCCGCCGCGCGCGGCCACTTCCTGCATATTGGAAGCCGTTTTCTCAAAAATGCCATCGCGCGGCGCGATTACGATGACCGGCATTTTTTCGTCAATCAGTGCGATCGGCCCATGCTTCAATTCGCCCGCCGCATAGCCTTCGGCATGAATGTAGGAAATCTCCTTGAGCTTGAGCGCACCTTCCAGCGCGAGCGGATAATTCGTCCCACGCCCAAGATAAAGTACGTCAGTCGCTTTTGACAGATCGCGGCTCATGACCTCAATCTCATGCTCGCGCATAAGCGCAGCATTCATAAGGCCCGGTATGCTCATCATCGCGTCGACGAGGCGGCGTTCGGCATCCTGAGATACAAAACCACGGGCGCGGCCAGCGGCAATGGCAATGCAGGCCAGTGTTGCCAACTGACACGTGAAGGCCTTGGTGGACGCAACGCCGATTTCTGGCCCCGCGATGGTTTGCATCACCACATCGCTCTCTCGCGCAATCGTCGATGTCGGCACATTGACGACGGCCATGACATGCTGGCCCTGCTCCTTGGCATAACGCAGAGAAGCCAGCGTATCGGCCGTTTCGCCGGATTGAGACACGACAATCATCAGTCCATTGCGTGCCATTGGCGCTTCACGATAGCGAAATTCCGATGCGACATCGATTTCTACCGGCAGCCGCGCGAATTTTTCAAACCAGTATTTGGCGGTCAACCCTGCATAGTAGGCCGTCCCACATGCGGTGATGGTAATTTTTTCGAGATTGCGGAAGTCGAATGGCATTTTACCCGGCATCCGGACCTTGCCATGCACCATATCGAGATAATGGGACAAGGTGTGGCTCACGACTTCCGGCTGCTCGTGAATTTCCTTTGCCATGAAATGGCGGTGGTTGCCCTTGTCAACGAGAAATGCGCCGGGTTGGACGACTTGCGATTGCCGCCTGACAATCTTACCGGTCTCATCGCGAAACTGCACAGTCTTGCGCGTCAGAACAGCCCAGTCGCCTTCCTCAAGATAGGTGATGACATTCGTAAATGGGCCGAGGGCCAGCGCGTCCGAGCCCAAAAACATTTCGCCATCGCCGTGACCGACAGCCAGGGGTGAGCCTTTGCGCGCGCCGATCAGCAAATCCTCTTCGCCGTTGAACAAAAAGGCCAACGCGAAAGCGCCGCGCAAGCGGGGCAATACTGCACCCACAGCCTCGATCGCATTCTTGCCGTTCCGCATCTGCTCGGTTACGAGGTGAGCAATGACTTCGGTATCGGTTTCGGATTCGAAAACGCAACCCTTCGCCTGCAACTCCTCGCGCAACTCACGAAAATTCTCGATGATTCCGTTATGGACTACGGCGAGTTTTTCAGTGGCATGAGGGTGGGCGTTATCTTCAGACGGTTTGCCATGGGTGGCCCAGCGGGTGTGGCCGATGCCGATCGTGCCACTCAGCGGCGCTTTCGACAGCGTCACCTCAAGATTTTTCAGTTTTCCTTCGGCACGGCGGCGGGTCAGCTGTCCACCCTCCAGCGTCGCAACGCCCGCGGAATCATAGCCGCGATATTCGAGTCGCCTCAACGCCTCGACCACTGAATCCGCTACCGGCTGCTTTCCGAGAATCCCGACGATTCCACACATGTTTTAGTTCTCGCTTATCCTGTTTGACCTGTTATTGCGTCCGATGCGGTCGCGACAAATCACATTGAATGACGAATTGTGACCTTGCCTTTTGTGACCCGGCCTCAGTTTTTCTTTTTCCCGGCATTGCGCGCCCGGTGGCCAGCGGCCCACCCTTCGCGCATTTCCTGCCGGCCTCGCGCCACCGCCAATGCATCGGCGGGAACATTTTTGGTAATCACAGAACCTGAGCCGACATAGGCGCCGTCAGCCACCGTCACCGGCGCGACCAGCGCACTGTTGGAACCGATGAATGCGCCCGCACCGATTTCGGTTTTGGCCTTGTTAAAGCCATCATAATTGCAGGTGATCGTGCCTGCTCCAATATTGGCGCCCGCACCAACGTTGGCATCGCCGATATAGGACAGAT
>JBOFFO010000263.1:0-6334 GCA_051648665.1 Beijerinckiaceae bacterium
TTGCACCAGCCTGCGCCGCGTGCCACATCAGCGCCGGAAAATTCAGAGATTTAAACCATGAGCGCCACGATCATTGACGGAAAATCCATCGCTGACCGTCTGTGCGAACGCATCGGCGTCCTTGCCGCGCAATGGCAGCGCAGCCATGGCGCAACGCCGGGGTTAGCGGTTGTTCTTGTTGGCGAGGACCCCGCCAGCCGTGTGTATGTGGCCAACAAGGCGCGCCGCACGCGCGAGGCGGGCATGCATTCGCGCGAAATCCGCCTCGATACGGCCACCACGCAAGCGGACTTGCTGCGTGTCATCGCTGAATTGAATGCCGATGATGCCATCGACGGCATACTCGTGCAGTTGCCGCTGCCCAAGCAGATCGACGCCAATGCAGTGATCGCCGCGATTGATCCGGCGAAAGATGTGGATGGCTTTCATCCTGTGAATGTCGGGCGCGTCGCCACCGGCACAGGCGGCATTGTGCCCTGCACGCCGCTGGGATCGATGATCCTGTTGCGCAGCGTTGAAAAAAATCTGGCGGGTAAGCACGCGATTGTGGTGGGTCGCTCCAACATTGTCGGCAAACCGATGGCGCAATTGCTGCTGGGCGCGGATTGCACAGTCACCGTTGCGCATTCGCGCACGCATGACCTGCCGGCGCTGTGCCGCACGGCCGATATTCTGGTGGCCGCCGTCGGGCGTCCGGAAATGCTGCGCGGCAACTGCATCAAGCCCGGCGCGATTATCATTGATGTCGGCATCAACCGTGTGCCGCTGGATGACGGCAGCGGAAAATCGCGCCTTGTCGGCGATGTGCATTTCAATGAAGCCGCAGAAATGGCCAGTGCGATCACGCCGGTGCCCGGTGGCGTAGGTCCGATGACGATTGCCTGCCTGCTTTATAACACGCTGGAAGCAGCAGCGAAGCGGCGCGGTCTGCCATTCGATGCGCCCTCCATTCAAGGATAATTTTATGGCCAAGCGCCTCGCCTATACGGACATGCACACGGCAGGCGAGCCGGTGCGCATTGTCACCGGTGGTTATCCGGAATTGCAGGGCGCCACCATTCTCGACAAGCGCCGCGACGCGCGCGACAACCATGATGAATTGCGCCGCGCGCTGATGCTGGAGCCGCGTGGCCATGAGGGCATGTATGGCGTCATTCCTGTAGCGCCAACGCATCCCGACGCTGTGCTTGGCGTGTTGTTCACGCACAATGAGGGATATTCCACCATGTGCGGCCACGCCACGATTGCGCTGGGCCGCTGGATTGTGGATCGCGGCCTTGTGCCGCTCGCCGAGCCGTTCACACAATTTGTCATGGAAGCGCCATGCGGGCCGCTGAAATTGTCCTGCACCGTTCACCAAGGCCAAGTCGAAGCGGTCGCTTTTGAAAGCGTGCCGGCCTTCGCCGAAGCGCTGGACGTGGCGGTGACGCTGCCCGATTACGGCAGGATCATCTGCGATATTGCCTATGGCGGCGCCTATTACGCCATTCTGCCGTCATCGCGCTTCGGTCTTGATTTTTTTGCCACGCCAGTGGCCACGCTCGTTGAAGCGGCGGGCACGCTCACCGATCATCTGCGCGCCAGCTATCCCTTGCGCCATCCCGATGCGCCTGATCTTGGTTTTCTCTACGGCACAATTCTCACTGACGATTCAACCGGCGCGCATGACACCGCCAATCTCTGCGTCTTTGCCGAGCGGCAGATTGACCGTTCGCCGACCGGCTCCGGCGTCACGGCCCGTATGGCGCTTGATCATGCAAGGGGGCGGATCGCGGCAGGCACAACCCGGCGCTTCTTCGGCATTTCCGGCCATGCCTTCACAGGCTCAGTCACAGGCACTGAAGCGGCGGGCGGTAAACCGGCGGTGCGCGTCACGGTCGGCGGACAAGGGTTTTACATGGGCAAGGGCGAGATGATCCTCGAAGGGGAAGATCCGCTGCGCCACGGCTTCGCCCTGCCGGCGCACTTCCCGCGCACGCCGTGACACGCCGCGTGCGTCTGCTTACCATCTGCCGAGTCTTACTATCCGCCGAGACTTACTATCCGCCGAATCTTACTAACCGCTATGTGCGCGGCCACACGGTGGCGCATCCCTTTCGTCGGTAACCGCTTGAGTCCACAGCGCGAGGCACTATGAAGCGAAAAATTGCCGCCATTCTGGCCGCCGATATTGCCGGCTACTCCCGTCTTGTCGCGGAGGATGAGGAAGAAACCCTGTCGCGTCTGGCTTCCTACCGCGCGGTGTTTGATGATTTCGTCAAACGCGCCGGTGGCCGCATTTTCAACACGGCAGGCGATGCGGTGCTGGCCGAATTCACCAGCGCGGTTGAGGCCACGCGCTGCGCCATCGATATTCAGGAATCGCTGCGCACCCGCAATCTCGCTTTTCCGCCCAGCAAGCGCATGGAATTTCGAATCGGCCTCACCATCGGCGATGTGGTCGAGCGGGATGGCGATTTGCTTGGCGAGGGCGTCAACATTGCCGCACGGCTGGAAGGGCTGGCGGAACCCGGCGGCATCTGTGTGTCTCAGTCGGTCTATGATTCCGTCGTCAATAAACTGGGCGTCCAGTTTCAGGATATGGGCGAGCAGGAGGTCAAGAATATCCCGCGCCCGGTGCATGCGTTCCGCATTGGCCTGAGCGTCGATACCCGCCAGCGCCAAGCGGTGTTGCAGCCGCAGCAACAAAAATCAAAATCATCGGCACCATTGTTCGGCGGCATCGCCGCTCTTGCCCTGATCGCTGCGCTTGGTGGCGTCTGGTGGTTCAGCAGGCAGCCAGTACCGTCCCAAACCGCCGTTGCGATAACGGCCCCGCAGCAAACCCAAGCGCCGCAAACCCAAGCGCCGAACACCGCGCCGGTCGTGGCAGCGCCACAGCCAGCACCGGTGCAGCCCGCCCCCGCCGCACCTGTTCTGCCCGCCGATCCGGCGGAAGCCTTCCGTGTGCTGGCGCAGCAGGGCGGCATCGTGCCGGAGCCGAAATCGGCACCGGAATTTTATCACAACGCCCGCAGCTACGAGACGCGCGGTGATGCCGTGGCGGCGCGGCGCGCCTACATGGCCTTCGCTAATCTGAAAATGAACCGGCTCGATCCGCTGTTGCGGCTGGCCGCATTGCTGCGCGTGCAGGAAGGCCGCGCCGGCGCGCGCGAGGTTTTGGCTGATCTCGTCAGCAGCAGCGGCACGCCAGCGGCTGCGCTGGTGCATGCGTTGCAGTTCGATGGCGCTGACCGGCGGGCGCGGCTGGAAAAATTCATGGCCGAAAACCGTGAATTCACACCTGCCTCCTACCTGCTGGCGGAAGAATATGGCGAGGACCGGCTGGGCACCCAGCAAACGCTCGCCGACCGCCGCAAGGAATTCGCCAGCCTGACGGAATTTCTCGCCGCCGACCGCGACGGAAAATTGCAGCCCTTTTTCATGGATCATTCCGTGCTGGCGGAGTGGCTCGACAAGGCGCGCAAGCGGCACGCTACACTCGATGCCCAGTTGAAATCGACCAGTGCTGCGCCGACCATGATTTATATGCGCAGCAATTCCGGCTGGATGGCGACAGTGCAGACCGCCGAGGCAGCCAGCGAAATTGCCTGGCGGACCGATCCGAATGCGGAATTTAAGTCCACGCCTTTCAGCACCACCATCGACCCGCGCACCAACAAGCCCGCGCCGATGCCATTTTTTGAATTTCCGGGGCAAACCGAGCAGGCCACCTTTCAGGTGCGTTACCGTGATGCCTCCGGCCAATGGATCGGCCCGTTCGATATTCCCTTCGACTGGCAGCAGGCGCTGTTGAAATCCCAACGGCAAATTCTGGAGCAGAGCACCACAAGCTGGTTTTCATTCCGCAATGATGCGCCTTACAACAACCTGCTCTATTACACCCATCTGGTGAGTTATCGCTGCGCCGTCAGCAAAATTGAATACGCGCTCGATGATTCTGCGCCGAAGGAGATTGTTTTGCCGCCCTGCGACAAGCGTGACCCTATGGCCATTCCGTCCAATGTCACGCCCTATGTGCGGATACCGGCAGGCACCAAGGCCGTGACGGTGCGCCTGACCTATGCCGACGGCGCACAGTCGGACAAAGTCACGATTGCCCGGTGAGTCAGCGGCAACCGGTCCAGAAATCGCGGTCGATACGCACGCCCTGCGCCGATACAGTGACGGCAGCCCCCTTTGGAATTTCCCGCCAGCAGGAGCGGTCGGCATCCAGCGGCTCGGATGCGATGATGCTGGCATTGGCGCGCTCGCAGACATAGAGCGTCGGCGGGTATGGATCGCAGGCTGTGCGGAACGCCGTCAGTGTCTCGCCATCGGTGATGGCTGCGGCAAAGCGCAAAGGCTCCTGCACATCGGCTGCACGCATCAGGGTCTTGACGATGTCGAGCACGGCGCGTGTTGCCTCAATAGCACTCTCACCTTTCTCCATCCGGTCGAGAATGAGAAGGAACGCGATTTCGGAGTCGGTTGTCCCGGCGCGCGCGCCATAGGCATCGTCACCCAGCAGCGATTCAAGTTTGCGCCGGATCAGCCCATAACCGCCGATCTGCCCATTATGCATGAACATGAACCGCCCGCGCGTGAAGGGATGGCAATTGGCGCGCATGGTGGCGGTGCCGGTCGCGGCGCGCACATGGGCAAAGAACAGGCGCGATCGCACCTGCCGGCACAACGAAAGAAGATTTTCATCCGACCAGGCCGGGCGCAGTTCGCGATAGATTCCCGGCTCCTCGCGGGCACCATACCAGCCAAGGCCGAAGCCATCACCATTGGTCGGCACCTTTGCTTCTTCCGCATGGAGCGACTGGCGGATCAGCGAATGATCCGGGGCGCACACCACCGCATCGAGAAAGGTCGGCTCACCGCGGTAGGCAAGAAATCGGCACATGGCGCATGCAATCCGTCATCGGCAGGAAACGTGTGACAGCACCATAGCATGACGGGGTGAACAACGGATTGATGGCGCCGTTTTGGGCAGCGCCACCGCCCGTGATCAGCCTTCCGGCGTGCAGTCGAAATCCACCGTGACGCGCTTGCGGCTGCGGCCGAGCCGCACATCCATCTCCAGCGGCGCACAGGTCGCTGCATCCAGCATGAAGGCCTTGTAGGCCAGCCCCTGATCGTTGAAGCGGAAGCCGCCAAACACCTTCTGCTCGGTTTTCGGCCCGGTGCGATACTTCCGCGTGATAATCACCTGCGCGATATTGGCAGCGATATTATCATTCGAGCGGCCGCCCTTCGGCCCACTCGCCTCGATGGTCACCAAAAGGCCCGATGACGGTTCGGCGATGCCCTCGCCCCGCGCCGCATTCTTGAACTGCTTGTTGGCAGTCGCGATGTTATCGGAAAAGGTTGCGGATTTTTCGAGATAGAACTGCACCCGCACGTCTTTCAGAGCTATCGGCGCACTATCGGCAGCAGGCGCGGGCCGCGCGCCCTGAGCGTGTGCGGCAGAAACAGCACCAAACAGCAATGCCCCGGCGGCCGCCAGGCTGCAAAGAATTCTACGCATGGACGTCCCCTCCCGGCGCAATCAGCGCCGCCCCGCCGCTTTATCCCCTAAATTCATTGTGCGATCAACGGGCTGGCCGGATGCAGCCAATCAGGCGGTCAACCCGCCGTCGATCAGATACGCTCCGCCCGTACAAAACGCCGCTTCATCCGACAGCAAATACGCCACCATTGCGGCCACCTCGTCGGCTTTGCCAAACCGTTGCAGCGGAATATCCGCCTGCATTTTCGCCGCTGCCCGCGCCGGGTCGCGCACGCTGGCCAGCATGCCATCAACCATCGGCCCCTCGACAAAGGCCGGGTGGACGGAATTGCAGCGCACCGGCGGTTTCAACCGCGCCCCATGCAGCGCAACTGACTTGGTCAGCATCCGCACCCCGCCCTTCGCCGCGTTGTAGGCTGCGAGATTATGCCCGCCGACGATCCCCGACACTGACGACAAATTGACAATAGAGCCGCCGCGCGCCGCCATCAGCGGCAGCATGGCCCGGCACCCCAGAAACACGCCATCAAGATTGATCGCCAGCACGCGCTTCCACGCCGCATAGCTCGTTTCCGCCACGCTGCCGAGCATGACGACGCCGGCGGCATTCACCAGACCATCGATCGCCCCATAACGCTGCGCCAGCCTATCCGTGGCATGCGCCCACGCCGCCTCATCTGTTACATCAAGCGCCAGTTCGACCCCTTCGCCCGCGGCAAGATCGCTACCGACCGCGATGCCGCCCTCGGCCCGGATGCGCGCCATGACAGCGTGCCCGATGCCGCCGGCCGCCCCGGTGACATGGATGATCTTGCCAGCCAGCCGGCGCGCTGGAAC
>JBOFFO010000264.1:0-4665 GCA_051648665.1 Beijerinckiaceae bacterium
ACCGGCCAGACCAGGACATGGCGGGGAAAGCGGTCGGACAGGCGATGCAGGATGTCCCGGATGACCGCCCCGGTCGGGGAGGTTACCACGCCGATGACCCTGGGCAGGAACGGCAACAGTTGCTTGCGGGCTGGATCGAACAGCCCCTCCGCGCCGAGCGCCTTCCGCCGCGCCTCCAGCAGCGCCATGAGCGCGCCAACGCCCGCCGGCTCCAGCAATTCAATAACAATCTGGTATTTGGATGAGCCGGGAAAGGTCGAGACCTTGCCGGTGGCGATCACTTCCATGCCTTCCTCAGGCCGTATGCGCAGCCGTCCGAACACGCCTTTCCAGATCACGGCATCAATCCGGGCATTCTGGTCCTTGAGCGTGAAATAGACATGGCCGGAGGAGTGCGGACCGCGATAGCCGGACACTTCACCGCGCACCCGGACATGGCCGAACGCATCCTCGATCGTGCGCTTGAGCGCGCCGGCGAGATCGGACACCGAGAGTTCCGGCGCATTACCGGCGGCAGCATTGGTATTAGATTCAGGAGCGCGGGCCATGCCGGTTTCATACGGGGTTGAAACCCGTGACGCCACTGGTTCGGGGCCGTGCTGCGGAGCCTGCTTTGGCGGTGTCAAAAAAACTGTGGGCGGCACATTTCCGGTTTCCCCTTTCTCGCGCCCTGTTCTATGCACAGCCTCCCCACAGCCATGAGGAACAAGGCGGCGATGGACATTCTGCTGATCGGATCGGGAGGCCGCGAACATGCGCTGGCCTGGGCGATCTCGGCTTCACCGCTGTGCGACCGGCTGTTCATCGCGCCCGGCAATCCCGGCACCGCCCGGTGCGGCACCAATGTAGCGCTGTCGCCGGACGACCATGCGGGCGTCGTTGCGTTTTGCCAGCGCGAAAATATCCGGTTCGTCGTTGTCGGGCCGGAGGGTCCGCTGGTAGCCGGTATCGCCGATGCACTGAACGCTGCCGGCATCAAGGTGTTCGGCCCCGGGAAAGCGGCGGCGCAGCTCGAAGGCTCGAAAGCCTACACGAAAGAGCTTTGCCGCGCCGCGAACATTCCGACCGGCGCGTTTGCGCGGTTTACCACGGCGGCAACGGCCAAGCATTACGTGTCCAACAAGGGCGCGCCCATCGTCGTCAAGGCAGACGGGCTTGCTGCCGGCAAGGGCGTCGTCGTTGCGATGACGGTGGAGGAGGCGCATGCGGCCATCGACATGATGTTCGGCGGCGCCTTGGGCGCAGCGGGCACAGAACTGGTCATCGAGGAATTTCTCGAAGGCGAGGAAGCCAGTTTCTTTGCGCTTGTCGATGGCGAACATGCACTCGCGCTGGCATCGGCGCAGGACCACAAGCGTGTCGGCGACGGCGATACCGGTCCCAACACCGGCGGCATGGGCGCCTATTCGCCGGCGCCGGTGATGACGCCGGTGATGGAAGCGCGTGTCATGGCCGAAATCATCCGGCCGACCGTCGCGGAAATGAAAAAGCGCGGCACGCCCTTCAAGGGCGTTCTGTTTGCCGGGCTGATGATCACGAAAACCGGGCCGAAGCTGATTGAATATAATGTGCGCTTCGGCGATCCGGAATGCGAAGTGCTGATGCCGCGTCTGAAAAGCGACATCGTTGCAGCGTTGCTCGCTTGCGCCGATGGCGTGCTCGCCAATGTTGATCTACGCTGGCACGACCATGCGGCGCTCACCGTGATCTATGCGGCTGACGGTTATCCCGGCACGCCGCGCAAGGGCACACGGATCAAGAGCATCGACGCTGCGGAAAACGACGAGGGCGTGCTGGTGTTTCATGCCGGCACGGCAGAACAGGACGGAGCGCTCATCGCCAATGGCGGGCGCGTGCTCGCCGTCACCGGCATCGGCAAGGATGTCAAAGAGGCGCAGGCGCGCGCCTATGCGGCGATAGCAAAAATCGATTGGCCCGACGGTTTTTTCCGCAAGGACATTGGCTGGCGCGCGATTGCACGGGACTAATCCTTGCGTCTATCCTCCCTGTGTGGCTTGCCGCCGCCCGCGAGGATCATGTGACCGCCCTGCCCGATCTTTATCCCGGATTTGCGACGCATCGCTGGAATGGCCCGCAGGGCGCGATTATCGCGCGCACCGGCGGCAATGGTCCGCCCCTTGTCCTCGTGCATGGCTATCCGCAGACGCATGCGGAATGGCATAAAATTGCGCCTGCGCTGGCTGAACACTTCTCGCTCGTGCTGCCGGATTTGCGTGGCTACGGCGCATCGGCTGCGCCCGCCAGTGAAAAGGGCTTGCTCTATTCCAAACGCGCGATGGCCAGCGATATTGCCGGGCTGATGACTTCGCTTGGCCATGAAACATTTTTTTATTGCGGCCATGACCGGGGCGCGCGCGTCGGCTACCGGCTCGCGCTCGATCATCCGCAGCGGGTGAAAAAGCTGGCACTGCTCGATATTATTCCGACGGTCGCGATGTGGGACGGGATGGACGCCAGGCGCGCGATGCAGGTCTATCACTGGCAATTTCTGGCCCAGCCTGCGCCGCTGCCGGAAACGCTGATCAGCGGTGCGCCGGTGCATTATATCGACCATACGCTGGCGAGCTGGACCAAGACAAAATCGCTGGCCGCCTTCAGCGCTGGCGCGCTCCAGCATTACCGCGCGTTTTTCAGCGCGCCCGACCGCATTCACGCGACCTGCGAGGACTATCGCGCCGGCGCGACGATTGATGTGGATGCCGACCGCGCCGATCTCGCCGCACGGAAAACCATAGACTGCCCGGTGCAGATTCTCTGGGGCGCCAGCGGCATTCCTGCTGCCGGTGCATCCCCGCTCGATATCTGGACAAAGCTGTTTGCACCGCATGCCACGGGTCAGGCGATTGATTCCGGCCATTTCCTGCCGGAAGAAAATCCGGATGCGACGGCTGCGGCGCTGCTTGCATTTCTGAAGACGTAATCATGACCCAAGATCGTCAAAGCGCCTTTTCCGGGACAAAAGATGCCGTGGGCCGCTTCGCCTTCGATGCCGCGGCGCTTGCCGATTATCTCCGCGCGCATATTCCCGGTTTTTCCGGCCCGTTGAGCGTGAAACAATTCAAGGGCGGGCAATCGAACCCGACCTATTTTCTGCAAACGCCTGACCGGAACTATGTGCTGCGCCGCAAGCCGCCGGGCAAACTGCTGGCCTCGGCCCACGCCATCGACCGCGAATTTCGCGTTATTTCCGCGCTGCATGCGCAGGGTTTTCCGGTCGCGCAGCCCTATGTTCTGTGCGAGGACGAGTCCATTATTGGCACCGCCTTTTATGTCATGGCGCATGTGGACGGCCGGATTTTCTGGGATCCGGCGATCCCGCAGGTTCAGGAGAACAGCGAGCGCGCGGCGATTTTCGATGCCATGAACGAGACGCTGGCGCGCCTGCACCGGTTTGATCCGGCAGCGATCGGGCTTGGTGATTTTGGCAAGGCTGAAGGCTATGTGGCGCGGCAGATCGCACGCTGGTCGAAACAATATGCGGCGTCGGAAACAGAGCCGGTTCCTGACATGAACCGTCTGATCGCGTGGCTGCCGCACCATGCGCCGGCCACACGCTTCCCTTCGCTCGTGCATGGGGATTACCGGCTCGATAACCTCATTCTGGACAAGGACGCGCCGCGTGTGCGCGCTGTGCTGGACTGGGAGCTTTCGACGCTCGGTGACGCGATTGCCGATTTTACCTATCACGCCATGACCTGGGTGATGCCGCGCAGCCGGACCGATACGGCGATTCCGACCTTGGCGGATGTGGATCTCGCAGCGCACGACATTCCTGCACTTGATGATTATTGCGACAGCTACGCCAAACGGATGGGGCTGACAGAAGTGCCGCACCGCGACTTCTATTTCGCCTACAACCTGTTCCGGCTCGCCGCCATTCTTCAGGGCATTGCGGGCCGTGTCCGGGACGGGACCGCAGCCAGTGCGGAAGCAGCGGCGATGGGCGCGCAGGTGCGGCCGCTGGCGGCAACGGCCTTGCATTTTGCCCACCGGGCCGGCGCATAAACGCATGAGCCGCGCGGGGTTTGAAATGTCTGTGCGCCGGCGCACTCGCCATAGAGCGATGTTCACGCTAGGCGAAGCCGATGGGGCAATCTGACATCACTCTGCGGCTGGCAACCGACGCGGACGGCGAAGGCATAAGCGCATTGCTGCGCGCGGTCTTCGCCGAGTATGAAGGCTGCCTTTTTGAGCCGTCCGAATTTCCCGAATTGGTTACACCGGCACGTGCCTATGCGGAGCGTGGCGGCGCATTATGGCTTGGAGAGCAACGCGGCGCTGTCGTCGCGACACTGGCCATTTTCCCCAAGGCCCTGCCGGGCACATGGGAGATATCGAAGGTGTACTGCGCTGCCGGTTTGCGCGGGCAAGGCACGGCGGCGCAGCTTCTGTCGATGGCAACCGCCTTTGCGCAGGCCCGCGGCGGCACGCAGCTTGTCCTGTTTTCCGACACGCGCTTCACACGCGGTCACGGATTCTACGCCAAGCACGGCTTTCAGAGGATGCCCGGCACCCGCGTGCTGCAGGATGTGTCGCACTCGCTGGAATTCGGATTTTCCCGCGCGCTGACAGGAGCCGCAGCGTGAAGTGGCCGACCATTCTCGCGATTGCCGGGATCGGCCTTCTTTCGGTGATGGATTCGCT
>JBOFFO010000265.1:0-7233 GCA_051648665.1 Beijerinckiaceae bacterium
CGCCTGCCGGACACGACGCGCTTCGCCTTTGTGCAACTGGAGGAGCCGCCCAAGGCGCTACTGCTGGCGCAGGAGCAGTGTTATATGCGCCAGCGCGGCGGCTTTGCGACGAAGCATGTGTGGGCCACGCCGTTCGACCCGGCAGAGCGCTATGCCAGCGGCGAATTTCCCAACCAGCATGCGGGCGGCGACGGGCTGCCGAAATATATTCGCAACAATCGACCGATTGAAAATACCGACCTCGTGCTCTGGCACAGCTTTGGCCACACCCATGTGTGCAAGCCCGAAGATTTTCCGGTGATGCCGGTGGAGTATGCCGGCTTCATGCTCAAGCCCAACGGATTCTTCTCGGAAAATCCGGCGATGGACTTGCCGGCGGACAAAAATGCAGCGAGCGCGGATAATAAATGTTGCGGGTAAGCTGAATTTTTCCGTCATGCCCGTGCATGTCACGGGCATCCACGTCTTTCGTCAAACATTGCAAGATAGTCGTGGATGGCCGGAACAAGTCCGGCCATGACAGCGAAAGTCATCCCTTCACCCCTGCCGCCTCGTCAGCGCGCAATGCGGCTGGGTCAACGATGCGGCATCAAATTCCACGGCCAGTCACTGGCAACGTGAATTTCTGACCAGCGTCTTGCAAACAAAAAACCCGCGCAGTGCTGCGCGGGGTTTTCATTTCGGCGAAACAGGCGCTGGCCCTCGGCCAGCGTCGGTTTCGGGCATTCGTCGCGTCGAAAGCGATGCTTTCGATGACGCGGGATAAATCCCGCGCCACCGCTCCTCATTACTTGCTGCCCTTCTCGGCCTTCTTGAGCGCAGCACCGAGGATGTCGCCGAGGGACGCGCCGGAGTCGGACGAACCATAGTTCGCAATCGCCTCCTGCTCCTCCTGCACTTCCAGCGCCTTGATCGACACCGAAACGCGGCGCGCCTTGCGGTCGAACTGGGTGACGCGGGCGTCGAGCTTTTCGCCAACCGCGAAACGCTCGGGGCGCTGGTCTCCCCGGTCGCGCGCGAGTTCGGCGCGGCGGATGAAGGTGGCGAGATCGGTGCCGACGAGTTTCACGTCGATGCCGCTGTCCTTCACCTCGGTCACTTCGCAAGTGACGATCTGGCCCTTGCGCAGTTCACCGGCGTCGGCAAACGGGTCACCGCCCATCTGCTTGATGCCGAGCGAGATGCGCTCCTTCTCCACGTCCACATCGAGCACCTGGGCGCGCACCATGTCGCCCTTCTTGAAGTCCTCGATCGCCTGCTCGCCCGGACGGTTCCAGTCGAGATCGGAGAGATGGACCATGCCGTCCACATCGCCATCGAGGCCGATGAACAGGCCGAACTCGGTCTTGTTCTTGACCTCGCCCTCGACAAGGCTGCCGACCGGATGACGCTCGGCGAACACTTCCCACGGGTTGCGCAGGGTCTGCTTGAGGCCGAGCGAGATGCGGCGCTTGACCGAATCCACTTCCAGCACCGCCACTTCCACTTCCTGCGAGGTGGAGATGATCTTGCCGGGATGGACGTTCTTTTTCGTCCACGACATTTCGGAGACGTGGATCAGGCCTTCGATGCCCGGCTCCAGTTCCACGAACGCGCCGTAATCGGTGATGTTGGTGACGCGGCCCTTGTGCTTCGAGTTGACCGCATAGCGCTCCTCGATGCCCTGCCACGGATCGCCCTGCAGCTGCTTGATGCCCAGCGAAATGCGGTGCGTCTCATGGTTGATCTTGATGATCTTGACCTTGACGGTCTGGCCAATCGTCACAACCTCGGACGGGTGGTTGACGCGGCGCCACGCCATGTCGGTGACATGCAGCAGGCCATCAATGCCGCCGAGATCAACGAACGCACCATATTCGGTGATGTTCTTGACCACGCCGTCGATGACTTGCCCCTCTTCGAGGTTGGCCACGAGTTCGGAGCGGGCCTCGGCGCGCGTCTCTTCCAGCACGGTGCGGCGGGAAACGACGATGTTGCCGCGGCGGCGGTCCATCTTCAGGATTTCGAACGGCTGGGCGACATTCATCAGCGGGCCGACATCGCGCACCGGGCGGATATCCACCTGCGAGCGCGGGAGGAACGCGGTCGCGCCATCGAGATCGACGGTGTAGCCGCCCTTCACCTGGTTGAAGATCGTGCCCATGACCTTTTCCTGGGCCTCGAACGCCTTTTCGAGCTTGACCCAGCTTTCTTCGCGGCGGGCCTTGTCGCGGCTGATGACGGCTTCACCGAGCGCATTCTCGACGCGCTCCAGATAGACCTCGACGACATCGCCGACCTTGATGCCCTGCTCGCGGCCCGGACCGGTAAATTCGCGCACCGCCACGCGGCCCTCGGTCTTCAGACCGATATCAATGACCGCCATATCCTTTTCGATGGCGACCACGGTTCCCTTGATGACGGAACCTTCCTGGGTGTCGTTGGTGGCGAAGCTCTCGGCGAGCAGCGACGCGAAATCCTCGCGCGACGACGCGAGATTGGCAGAAGATGACATGTGTTTTCCTTGGGATGCCAGATATGGCGGCGCCGGACGGGTTCGTGTTGCGGGCGATGTCGGCGTTCCGGCGTCGCGTGGGATTTCCACGGGACTCTTTCTGGCGAAAGCCGGCGCGGGGCCGGTCGGCGTCCATCGGTTCACGCCCCGCAGCGGGGGCTGGCGGCTCTATAGGCGAGGCGTGACGCGTGGGCAAGATGGCGGCCGCACGGCTTCTTCGGGTGCAGCCGTGCAGCGGTTAAGCCGTGAAGCCAAGGGCAAACGCCGCAGGATCAGGCACCAAAGCGTGCGGTGTAGTCCTTTTTCAACGCGACCCAATTGTCCCAGTGCGGCAGCGGTGCCGCACCGGACAACCGGGCGGCAAGAATATCGAGATGGGCGTGCCACCCAGCGCTGACATTGAGCAGGACTTGCTGTGTCGGTGCGCGCTTGTGGACGAGCGTGAGCCGGGTCTGGCTGCCTTCCGGCACCAGCGTAAAGACGACCTCGCCATGCTCGCCCCAAGTGAAGGCCAGTTCGTGCGGCCTGTCGGCACGGAGGATGCGGCTGGTCATGCGATGCTCAGTGCCAAATCCATCCGGCTTTTGGCCCGGCGGATCGGTCAGTTCGTCATTGCGCCAAACCAGCTCGAACGCCGCGCCCGGCTGAAGCACCATGTCACCGGCGGCGAGCCACTGCTGCCGCAACGCGCTGTTGGTGAGATAGTCCCAGACCCGCTCGGGCGCTGCCGGCATCAGGCGGTCAAGCCGCAAGGTCGCCGGTTCGATCAGCGTGGCGTGTGATGCTGTGGTCATGATTCCTGTCCTTCTGTTTCTGAGGGTCGCGTGGGCGGGATGGCGCCCAGAAGCGCTTCAAGCTGGTCGAGCCGGCTGTTCCAGAAGCGCTCATAGGTGCGGAGCCATTCCTGGGCGTCGGCCAACGGAGCTGGCTCAAGCCGGCACAGGTGGGACCGGCCCCTAATTTCACGCCCGACCAGACCTGCCTTCTCAAGCGCCTGAATGTGCTTGGATGCTGCCGCCAGTGACATCGCATAGGGCTGCGCCAGCTGCCCGACCGTGCGCTGGCCCTGCGCCAGACTGGCCAGCATGCCCCGGCGCGTCGGATCCGCGAGGGCATGAAAGACGGCATTCAATCGGGATGGATTATTATCAACCATATGGTTGAATATATGGGTCTGGCGAAAATTGTCAACTAAATCGTTGAATTTTTTCTGCCCGCGAAATTCCTCCACCGTCAACGCTTTGGCGGGCAAGCCTAACTCAATCCCGGCACAATTGTCCCCGGCATCTGGCCTGCGGCGCGAATTGGCGCTAACCACGCGCCATGAGCACCCACCGCCGCATTGCCCTCTCCAGTGATCACGCCGCCATCCCGCTGCGGCAGGCCATCGCCGCCCATATCGCGGCACAGGGCTGGACCGTTGTCGATATCGGGCCGACCACGCCTGAGAGCACCCATTACCCCAAGCATGGCGAGGCGGCGGCGCGGCTTGTGGCGTCCGGCGATTGTGCGCTCGGCATCATCCTGTGCGGCACCGGCCAGGGCATCATGATGGCGGCCAACAAGGTCAAGGGCATCCGCTGCGGGGTGTGCCTCGATACTTTCTCCGCGCGCATGATCCGCCAGCACAATGACGCGAACATGCTCTCCATCGGCGCGCGCGTGGTTGGAGAAGGCCTCGCGCTCGACATCGTCGATGCCTTTCTGAACGCGACGTTCGAAGGCGGCCGGCACGCCACCCGCGTGGATATGATCAGCGCGCTGGAAGGGTAACGCCGGCTATTTGGCGAGCGTGCAGCGGTCGCCTTCCATCTCGTAGCGGCCATTGTTCATCTGCTGGAAATGCAGGATGAACTTGCCTTGGGCATCCACCACCTGCAGATCCTTGATGGTCTTGAAGGACGGGTTCTGCACGACCTTCAGCTTGCCGCCGCGCTTGCCATCGACCGGCCGGTTAAATGTCACATCGCCATTAGCGGCGAAGGCCGTGCGCAGGGTGCCGCACACCAGCGTCTTGCCCAGCACGGGATTGGCCTGCGCCGACACCGACAGGGTATTCAACAAGCAACCCACAACGGCCACAGCGGCACTGCTTACATGACGGCTCAATGGGCGCATGGTCGATCCTCTCCGGGCCTTGTGATGGGAGCGTAGCGGCAGGACAGATGACCGTCCACCGCATGACACATGCCTCCCATTGCCCTTGATGATTTGCCTCGCGCCGCCACGTGTGATCGAAACACCGCCCCACCGTTCAGGCCGGTTCCTTGTCCAACCCCACCCTGTCTCCCTCGCCCTGGCTGACCGAAGCGCGCGCCACGCTGACGCTGGCGTGGCCGATTGTGCTGACCAACGTGGCGCAGATCGCCATGACCACGACCGACGTGATGATCCTGGGGCGGCTGGGGCCGGAAGCGCTGGCGGCGGGCGGGCTGGGCGCAAACCTGTATTTCGCGCTGCTGATTTTCGGCATTGGCGTGACCGCCGCTGTTTCGCCAATGCTGGCGCGCACGCTGGGCAGCGAACGGTTTGCGCTGCGCGAGGTGCGACGCACGGTGCGGCAAGGCTTCTGGCTCAGCGTGATGATGGCGTTGCCGATGTGGGCCGTGTTCTGGTTTGCAGCGCCTGTGTTGCGGCTGATCGGACAGGACGCGGCCTTGAGCGAGCAGGCGCAAATTTACATGCGCGGCATGATGTGGGGGGCGCTGCCGTTTTTTTTCTATCTCGTGCTGCGCCATTTCGTGGCCGCGCTGGAACGGCCGCGCGCGGCGCTGGCCGTCACGGCGTTCGGCGTCGCGTTCAATGCGCTGGCCAATTACGTCCTTGTGTTCGGCCATTTGGGTTTTCCCGCGCTCGGCATTTTCGGCTCCGGCATCGCGACGAGCCTATCGAACCTGCTGCTGTTCCTCGGCATGGCGCTCATCGTCACCACCGACCGGCGCTTCCGGCGCTATCATCTGTTCGGGAATTTCTGGCGCGCGGACAGAATGCGCCTGCGGGGCCTGTGGTCGCTGGGCTTGCCGATTGGCGCGGCGCTGACCTTCGAGGTGACGATTTTCAACGCCGCCGCTTTTCTCATGGGGCTGATCGGCACCAACGCGCTCGCCGCGCATATGATCGCAATTCAGATCGCGAGTTTCACGTTTATGATTCCCATGGGCATTGCGCAGGCGGCGACGGTTCGCGTCGGCCTTGCGGACGGCGCGGGCGACCGCGATGGCGTGACGCGCGCGGGCTGGTGCGCCTTTGCGCTGGCGATGGCGGTGATGCTTGTCACCGCGATGATCATGATTTTTGCGCCGCTCCTACCGGTGCGCGCCTTTGTCGATATTGCCGATGCGAAAAATGCGGAGGTGGTGCGGCTGGCGATTTCATTTTTGCTCGTCGCCGGATTTTTCCAGATTTTCGACGGGGCACAGGTGATGGGCGCGGGGTTGCTGCGCGGCCTGCATGACACGCGCATTCCCATGCTGTTTGCTGCGCTCGGCTATTGGGGCATCGGCCTGCCGCTGGGCGCGCTGCTCGCCTTTTATTTCCAGTGGCAGGGCATGGGCATCTGGATCGGGCTGGCGACGGGGCTGGCGGTTGTTGCCGCGATGATGCTGGGACGCTGGATGCGGCGCGATGTGTTGCGGCTGGGGATGAAGACGGCCACGCCGTCCGCCTGATCTCAAGATACGGGTTTATGCGTGCGACGCCACACTTGCCGGTGCAGCAGCTTTGGTCATTGTGCCGATCATGCGTGAAAAACTGATCGGCCTCGATCCGAATCCGACTATCCTTGACGAGGATCAGGACCCGCCGGTTCTGCTGACCACAGAGGAATTTGCGCGCTCCTATCTTGAGGATCGCGGCCGTTGGTACGGCGAAATTCTATTTATGCCGTGGGATCAGAAACTGCCGCTGGTGCTGGCCGTGCTCGAAATCGCGCGCCTGCCTGAGCATGCCGATATTATTGGCATGATTGGCGTCGGCCCGTTCGAAGACATGATGAGCGACTGGCTGCTCGACCAGCTTGCGCAACTCACGCCGTTTGACGAGAAAATGCGATACGCGCTGGATATGATGTACATGTTCGGCGAGCCGCCGCATCTGCAGGAGCGTTTCAACAGGCTGATGGCGATTGGCGCGTCGCCGGACAAAAAGGCCTGAGCGCAGGTTACGCCGCTTCGGCGTCCGTCGTTTCCATCGGCGGCGCAGACGGCGGATTTTTTTCGCCACGCAGCACGATGTAAATGGCCGGGATCACCAGCACGGTGAGCAGCGTTGATGACGCCAGACCGAACAACAATGAAATCGCCAGACCCTGAAAAATCGGATCGCTCAGGATCGTCACCGCACCGATCATCGCGGCGAGCGCAGTGAGCAGGATCGGCTTGAAGCGGATCGCCCCGGCTTCGATGAGAATTTCCTTCAACGGACGGATATCGGGTTTTGTCGCGATGGCTTCACGCGAACCGGCTTCCACTTCGCTTGCCATCGCTCCCTGCGCATGGCGGATGAAATCCACCAGCAGAATGGAATTGCGCACGATGATGCCGGCGAGCGCGATGAACCCGATCATGGATGTAGCCGAAAATGGCGCGTTGAACAGCCAATGGCCGAGCATGATGCCGATGAAGGTCAGCGGCACCGGCGTCAAACTCACCAAGGGCAATTTGAACGAGCGAAACTGCCCGACGACGAGAATATAAATGCCGAGCAGCGCCACCATGAACGCTGCGCCCATATCGCGGAAG
>JBOFFO010000266.1:0-10256 GCA_051648665.1 Beijerinckiaceae bacterium
AGCGCCAGCAGCACGTCGGTGCGGTTCCGGTAACGGATGCCCGCTTCGGCCGTGGCAAAGGTCACGCCGTCAATCGCCGGCACATCCGGCAGACTTTCCGGCGCGAGCGGGGAAACGGGAACATCCTTGCCAGCCATGAACGGCACTCCATCACTTCATCAAGGCACCATAACCATCCAATCGGTTCTGTGCCGTCAACGGGGCGCAGCGGGCCTCGGTGTCGCGCCTGCTGTGCGTTCGATGCGTGACAGGGACATGACAGGAAGGCCGGCTGACCAGCCGCGTTTACTTCTTCTGTTCGGCAGGGGGCGTCGCGGCAGGGGGTGCGGCGGCGGGCTTGTCGAGCCGCTCGACCTTGGCCTTCTCGCGCAGGGCGAGGATCAAGTCAGTGTGCGCCTTGCGCACGAGGTAACGCTCAAGCTGGTCCTTGACCTGCTCATAAGAGGGTGTCGGCTTTACCCGCTTGTCCTCCAGCTTGATGATGTGCCAGCCGAACTGGCTTTTCACCGGCGCGGAAATGGCGCCCTTCTCCAGCTTGAAAGCAGCGTCGCCGAATTCCGGCACCATCCGGTCCTTGCCGAACCAGCCGAGGCTGCCGCCATCCTTGCCCGAGCCGGGATCCTTCGACAGCTCGCCAGCCACCTTGCCGAAATCTTCCTTGCCGGTGGTAACGCGGGCATGGGCCTTTTTCGCGTCTTCCTCGTTTTCAACCAGGATGTGCCGGGCGTTGACCTCTTCCTCCGGCGGCGTCGCCTTGACGGTGTCGTCATAGAGCTTGCGCATGCCGGCGTCTGTGACCGCCTTCTTGGCCTCCTGCGCCAGATATTCGTCCACCAGCACCTTGTCCCGGAAGTAGCCAAGGCGGGCCTTGAAATCGGCAGTGTCGTCGATCTTCTTCTCGGTGGCGGCACGCGCGGCGAGCTTCAGGTCGGTGATGAAGTTGATGAGATAGTCGCGCCGCTGATCGGCGCTCATCTGCGGCAGGTTGCTGCCCATGTCCTCCAGCGCGAATTGCAGGTCCTGCTCAGTGACGGGCTGACCATTGACGGTGGCGACAATTTTCGCCGGATCGGCGGGTGTGGCCGGCGCTGGCGCGGGCGTCTGTGCGGCGGCGGGAAGGGCGAAGGCCAGGCCGGCGGCAAGCATGAGGGCCGGAAGCGGCTGGCGGAGAGCGGTGCGGATCATGGAATTCTGCCGGAAAGAGGGTGTTGGCCAGCCGCCAATCAGCGGCCGGCGCGTGGCGCTTCAACTGGCGCAACCCCGTGGCTTTGGCAAGGCGGACCGTTCGGGGCGGGCATGACCTGTCTTGTCAGCGGAAATGCTGCTTTTGGCCCTCTGGCAGGTGCAATCCCGGATCATTACGTCTATAGGCCCGTGCAACCTATGTTTTCCCTGCCGGGTGCAGGCCCCTCCGCGGCCATGCCCATCCCGTCTGACGATCCCAAGAAAGGCGCCTCATGTTCGGTGCGCTCGCGAAAAAGCTGTTCGGTTCCGCCAATGACCGCCGGGTCAAAGGCTATGCGCCCAAGGTGCGCGCCATCAATGCGCTGGAGCCGGAGCTCGCTGCCTTGTCTGATGAGGCGCTGGCGGCCCGCACCGTCGCCTTCCGGGCCGAACTTGATGCCGGCAAGACGCTCGATGACATCCTCGTGCCGGCCTTCGCCACGGTGCGGGAGGCGGCCAAGCGCACGCTGGGCATGCGCCATTTCGATGTGCAGCTGATCGGCGGCATGGTGCTGCATGAGGGTGGCATCGCCGAAATGAAAACCGGCGAAGGCAAGACCTTGGTGGCCACCCTGCCGGTCTATCTCAACGCGCTCGCCAGCAAGGGCGTGCATGTGGTGACCGTCAACGATTATCTCGCCCGCCGCGACGCGGAATGGATGGGCGCGATCTACAAATTCCTCGGCATGAGCGTTGGCGTGATCGTCCACGGCCTCGATGATGCCGAGCGCCATGCGGCCTATGCCTGCGACATCACCTACGGCACCAATAACGAATACGGCTTCGACTATCTGCGCGACAACATGAAGTATGAGTTTGCGCAGATGGTGCAGCGCGGCCATGCCTTCGCCATCGTCGATGAGGTCGACTCCATTCTCGTGGACGAGGCGCGCACGCCGCTGATCATTTCCGGCCCGCTCGATGACCGCTCCGAACTCTACAACACCATTGATGTGCTGATCCCGAAACTCGTGCCCGGCGATTATGATGTCGATGAAAAGCAGCGCGCGGTATCGCTCACCGAAGCGGGCAACGAGCATATGGAAGAATTGCTGCGCGAGGCGGGCCTGTTGAAGGATGGTTCGCTCTATGATGCGGTGAACGTGACGCTTGTGCATCACGTCAATCAGGCGGTGCGCGCCCACAAGCTGTTCCAGAAGGACAAGGATTATATCGTCAAGGACAATGAGGTCATCATCATTGACGAGTTCACCGGCCGCATGATGCCGGGCCGGCGTTATTCGGAAGGGCTGCATCAGGCGCTGGAAGCGAAAGAGCATGTGCAGGTGCAGCCGGAAAACCAGACGCTGGCCTCGATCACTTTCCAGAATTATTTCCGCCTCTACAAGAAACTGGCGGGCATGACCGGCACGGCCGCAACTGAAGCCGATGAGTTTCTCGATATTTACAATCTCTCGGTCGTCGAAATTCCGACCAATGTCGACGTGCAGCGCATCGACAATGATGACGAGGTGTATCGCACCGAGGATGAAAAATTCCGGGCTATCGTCGCGCAGATCGCGGATTGCCGCCGGCGTGGCCAGCCGATCCTTGTCGGCACCGCATCCATTGAAAAATCCGAGCTGATTTCCACGCTGCTGAATGACCGCAAATATGTCGCCGATCTGGCGGCCCGCATGAAAGCGCGGGCGGATGCGATCACCAGCACCAAGGCGGCGGAAGTCGAGGTGAAGGATTACCTGACAGAATTGTCCGCCTATCTCGCCACCGTGGCGAAGGACAAGGTGCCGCTGCCGCATGCGGTGCTCAATGCGCGCTTCCATGAACAGGAAGCCTATATCGTCGCGCAGGCTGGCGCGCCCGGCGCCATCACCATCGCCACCAACATGGCTGGCCGCGGCACCGACATCAAGCTCGGCGGCAATATTGATATGCGACTCAAGCGCGAACTTGAGGGTATCGAAGATGCGGCGGAGCGGAGCAAGCGCGAGGCCAGCATCCGCGCCGAAGTCGAGATGCTGAAGCAGAAGGCGCTCGACGCGGGCGGGCTTTATGTGCTCGGCACGGAGCGGCATGAAAGCCGCCGTATCGACAACCAGTTGCGTGGCCGCTCCGGCCGCCAGGGCGATCCGGGCCGTTCCAAGTTTTTCCTGTCCACGCAGGATGACCTGATGCGGATTTTTGCCGGCGAGCGCATGGAGAGCATGCTGCTCAAGCTCGGCCTGAAGGAAGATGAAGCGATTGTTTCGGGCCTGATCAACAAGGCCATCGAAAATGCGCAACGCAAGGTCGAGGCGCGCAATTACGACATGCGCAAGAATATCCTGAAATACGACAACGTCATGAATGACCAGCGCAAGGTCGTGTTCGAGCAGCGCCGCGAATTCATGGCGGAAGAGTCGCTGCGCGAAACCATCGACGAGATGCGCCATCAGGCGATTGACGACCTTGTCAGCAAACATATTCCGGAAGACGCCTATCCAGAGCAGTGGGATGTGCCGGGTCTCAAGCAGGATGTCGCCAATGTGCTGGCGCTCGATCTGCCCGTGGATGACTGGGCGAAAGAGGAAGGCATTGCCGATGAGGAAATCCGCGAACGCCTGAAAAAGGCGGCGGATGAAGCCTATGCGGCACGGATCGAGAAAAATACGCCTGAGGTGATGAATTACGTCGAGAAGCAGGTGCTGCTGCAGATGCTCGATCATCTCTGGCGCGAGCATCTCGTGACGCTTGATCATCTGCGGCAGGTGATCGGCTGGCGCGGCTATGCGCAGCGCGATCCGTTGAATGAATACAAGTCCGAGGCCTTCGAGCTGTTTGACAGCCTGATCACGCGCCTGCGTGAATTCACCACGGCGCAGTTGATGCGGGTCGAGGTGGCGTTTGAGCAGCCGCAGGAGCCGCAACTGCCGCCGATGCAGGCCATGCATCTCGATCCGAACACGGGCGAGAATGAGTTTGCGATGGCGGCGTCAGCGTTGGGGTTCTCAGCCGATGACGGCGCGCAGCCGCGCGATCCGGCCAATCCGGAGACATGGGGCAAGGTGGGCCGCAATGAGGCCTGCCCGTGTGGCTCCGGGAAAAAATACAAGCATTGCCATGGGCAATTTGCCTGACGCTGCGTTTCTTCATTCCACATGAAAAAGGGCCGCATCTGCGGCCCTTTTTCTTTTTTGTGGTGGCCGGCGGTCAATGCCCGCCGCGCGCCTGCTTGTCCGCCTGAAGGCGCGCCAGCTTGCGGCGGCGGGCCAGCATGTTGAGGCCTTCAACACCGGCAGCGAAAGCCATCGCGGTATAGACATAGCCTTTCGGCACTTTCACACCGAACCCTTCCGCGACAAGGATCATGCCGATCATCATCAGGAAGGCGAGCGCCAGCACGACGATGGTGGGATTGGCATTGATGAAATTGGCGAGCGGGTTGGCCGCCAAAAGCATCACGGCAATTGACACCAGAACCGCAATCACCATCAGCGAGATGTGCTCGGTCATGCCGACGGCAGTAATAATGGAATCGACCGAGAACACGAGATCGAGCAGCAGGATCTGGAAAATCGCCGCGCCGAAGGTGATTGTGCCGGGTGAAACGCCGAGTGCCTTGTCCTCTGCTTCTTCCTCGACATGCTCGACATGGTGGTGAATTTCCTTCGTTGCTTTCCACAGCAGGAATAATCCGCCCGCGATCAGGATCATGTCGCGCCACGAAAATCCCTTACCGAAAATGGAGAAAACCGGATAGGTGAGCTGCACAATGATGAAGATGGTGCTGAGCAGCACAAGGCGCATGATCAGCGCAGCGGAAATGCCGACCATGCGGGCTTTTTCACGAAATTGTTCTGGTAATTTATTGGTCAGAATTGAAATGAAGAGCAGGTTGTCGATGCCGAGCACCACTTCCATCGCAATCAGCGTCACCAACGCCGCCCAGTTGGCGGGATCGTTGAATACGGAAACCCATTCAAACATGTTGCCCCCTTCGCCGCCGGTGTGCCGGCGCGCATTTTCACAGATGCTGACGTAGATGCCAGTGCGGAATTGTCAAAGGCTGATGCGCTTTATTTTTGCATCAAGGGCTTTCATGCGCGCATCGTAACCGCTCCAGTTGACGCGGCTGCGCAATTTCTTGCCGGAGGCGAGGCGGCGTGCGGCCTGTTGTGTGCCGATGGCGGAACCCATGCGTGTCACATCGCGGGAAAAGCCGAAGGTTGGCGCGGGCACTTCGCCTTTCACGGCATGGCCGAGCGACGCCAGATGACGGCGGGCGGCGACGCAGTAATTGACGGAGAGAACGGAGAAGCGCGTCTCCCTGTGGCCGGCGCGGTATTTCATTAACGTTGTGCACAGGTCGCCATGGGCCAGACGATAGGCTTCGGCGAGATAGCGGACGCCGAGGCGGATGTTGGTTTCCGGGTCGGCCAGCTCTTCGTCCGCGCCCTTGTGGCCGAGCAGGCGGGCGGTCGGCGGCATCACCTGCATGATGCCAAATTCACCCGCACCGCCGCGGGCGCGCGGGTTGTAGTTGCTTTCCACCTTCATCACCGCATCAGCAATTTCCGGCGGCAGATCACGGGCCTTGGCCTCGCGCGCGGCGATGGCGCGGTAGGTTTCAATGGCCGCCGCGCGGGCGGAATCGGGCTGGGCTGCCGGGACTGAGCTTTGCCCCCAGGCGGAGGATGGCAAGGCGCTGGCAAGAAGGACGGTCAGGCCAAGCGCCCGGCACAATCCGGGCCGGATGGTTTTAATGGGGGCGGTCATCGCACGGACGTGCGATCAGCGGGCCGGTTTCAGGCTGGAGAATTCCGCAGCCAGCGGGGCGCGCGCGCCGGGAATCACCGCCGGGCTGATCTCACTGGTCTTCTGGCCGCTGGTTTTTGTGCCAGTGGTTGAAGCGCGGCGCGGCGGGGCCGGCGGCGCTGCCACCTCTTCCGGCTTGGTTTCTTCCTTCTGGCCGAGACCGACGGAGCCAAGCATGCGGTTGAACAGGCTCTGCTCCTGCTTTGCGGCGCTCTCCGTGGGCGCGAAAGCAGTGGCACTGGCCGGGGCGGCGGGCGCGACGGCAGGCTGGCGGGCCACTTGCGTCGTGGCCGGACGGGGGGAGGACGCGGGCGCTGCAGCGGCAGCCGTGGAGGCGGCCGGTTTGGCCGGTGTGGCTGCAGCCTGCTTCACAGGCTTGCCGTCCGGACCCAGGGCGATTTCCTGCTGGGCATCGATCGCCTCAGGGCGGGAGATTTCGGCGACTTGTGTGCGCGGCGCGCCATGCAGAGCGGCAACGGGGCTTTCCGTACCATCGCCGCCGGCATAGGCGAGCGAAGTGTGACGGAAGGACGGGTGCTGGCCGCCATCGGCATATTGCACGCGCACGGCGGGCGTGCCTTTCGCCACCAGTTCGGCCACCTTCGCCTCATCGCTGGCGCGCTTGCTGGCGACTGCGGTGCGAATATCGGCGGGAATGGAGGCGGGGTCGCAGGCGCCGTTGGTGTTGAAGGTGTAACGGCCACCGCAGACGCTGACCTTCGGCTCGGCGCGGGTGACCTCGAAATGGTCAGAGCCTTCCTTCAACTGTTTCCAGAAGCCGATATGCGGATCGAAGCGGTGCTTGGCGAGGTTCTCCGCCGTCATCCTGAACGGGAAGGACTGCATCTGCACGCTGCGCTGACCGCCGGAATGAGCCTCGCGCACCAGCGCATAAATGTCCTCGATCTGCTTGTCGGTCATCGAGAAGCAGCCGCGCGATGAACAGGCGCCATGCACCATGAGGAAGGAGCCGGTGCGGCTGTGTGCGCGGTCAAAACTATTCGGGAAGCCGGTATCGAAGGAGAGGTGAAAGCTGGAGTTCGGGTTCATCTGCGATGGCGCGATGGTATAAAACCCTTCCGGCGCCTGCCGGTCGCCCTCGCGGACCTTGGGACCAAGCTGGCCGGACCAGCGGCAGATCGGGAAGCTCTTGAGCAGCGCATATTGCCCGTCAGCGCCCTGCTTCCAGATCTCCAGTTCCGCCTCTTTCTTGTAGGAGCGGATCAGGATCGGGCTATGCTTGTGCATGCCCTTCTGCGCCATCAGCGACTGCAATTCACCGGAAATCGGGACCCAGTGGCGGTTGGCGCGCGTCCCGTCATTGCAGCCGGCAAGGCCAGCGCCAAGGGTGGCAACGGCAGCAAAAGTGGCGATGCGCTTCAACATCATGATCCCGAAAACCTACTGGTATCCTGGCGAGCCGTTTATGCCGGTTATCGTTACACGATTCTAAATTTTACCGAGCGAAACCTCTTCATAGCGTCAACGCAAGGTTAACGCCACCCTCCGGCACGCCTTGTCCGCAGGCAGGTCCGACGCATCAACGGCGGGAACCTGTCAAATTCAAGGCACGGTCAGAGGCCGGCGCGGCCAATGCCGAGAAATTTCTCGGCGCGGGCCTGCCGCAAACCCTCAGCATCAAGGCCTGCCAGTTGCGCCAGCCCGTCGCCAATCGCCTTGCCGGCGGCGAGAATGGCGGCTTGCGGGTCGCGGTGGGCGCCGCCCGCCGGTTCCGGCACGATCTGGTCGATCACGCCGAGACGGAACAGATCCTGCGCCGTGATCTTCATGTTGGTCGCCGCCTCCTGCGCCCGGCCGGCATCGCGCCAGAGGATCGAGGCGGCGCCTTCCGGCGAGATGACGCTGTAGATGGCATGTTCCAGCATCAGCACCCGGTTGGCGGCGGCAATGGCAATGGCGCCGCCGGAGCCGCCTTCGCCGAGCACCACAGCAATGCTGGGAACGCCAAGGCCAAGGCCGGTTTCGGTGGAGCGGGCGATGGCTTCCGCCTGCCCGCGCTCCTCGGCGCCGATGCCGGGATAGGCCCCTGCTGTATCGACAAGCGAAATCACGGGCAGGCCGAAACGGTCAGCCAGCTCCATCAGCCGCACGGCCTTGCGGTACCCCTCAGGCTTGGCCATGCCGAAATTGTGCTTGAGCCGGGAGGCGGTATCCGACCCCTTTTCCTGCGCGATGATGCAGACGGGCTTGCCCTCAAACCGGCCAAAGCCGCCGATGATGGCCTCATCCTCGCCGAAAGCGCGGTCGCCGGCGAGCGGCGTGAAGTCCGTGATCAGGGTTGCGATGTAATGCACCGCATGCGGCCGGTCGGGATGACGGGCCACCAGCGTCTTCTGCCAAGGGGTCAAGTTGCGGTAGAGGTCGGCCAGACCGGTACGGGCCTTTTCCTCCAGCCGGGTGACATCTTCCTCGATGGTGACGCCGCCAGCAGCGGTCATGGCGCGCAGTTCGTCGATCTTCGCTTCCAGTTCAGCGACCGGCTTTTCGAAATCGAGATAGCTGCGCACGCGGACGGCCTCCTTGCCCCTGTGCCATCCGGCCCAAGGGATACCCCGGCCAAAAGGCGGCGGACATTGTTCTGCGCTGCACCATCCGTCAAGGGCGGCGCAGCCGGCGGATTTCTTCAGCCGCCCAGCCGGTATTTGGCAAAGCCATCCGGGCCATCACCCGATGCGGTCATTTTCAGCGTGGCCGGCAGATGATCCTTCGCTGCCGGTCCGGTGAGGAAAGTGACGTTGGCGGAGGCTGGCAGCGGCTTCAGCCGCCAGTTACCATCCGCCGAGGGGTTCACGGTTTTCAGATCGATGAGATAGCGCATGACCACATCGCGGTTGAGATCAGGGGCTTCAATGATGACCGTGGTCTTTGTACCGGGAAAATTGCCGCCGCCAGAGGCGCGGTAATTGTTCGTGGCGACAATGAACTCCTGTGCATCGGTGACCGGCTGGCCATTGAAGCGCAGGTCGGCGATGCGCCTTGCATCCGCCGCCACGAGCTTGCCCTCAACATCGAATTTCGAGGCTTGCGTCACATCAATCTCGTAGGTGACGCCGTCTATGACGTCGAAATTAAAGGCGGGGAAGGCCGGGTTGAGCAGCGCCTGCTCGTCTGTCCTGGCCGGATCGATGCGGTTGAATATCCCGGCGGACCGCTCCAGCCAGTCGCGCAACTGCGCGCCATTGATTTTCACCACCTGCAGGGTGTTCGGGAAAATATAAATATCCGCGAGATCCTTGATGGCGATGGGGCCGGGCTTGATGTCAGTATAAGCGGATGGTCCGCCGCGGCCGCCGGACTTGAATGGCGCGGCGGCGGAGAGCACAGGCAAATTCGCGTGGGGTGTGCCAGCGATAAGCTGCTTCACATACCAGACCTGCGCATTCGACACGATCTGCACGGATGGGTCGTCGGCGACGAGCGCGAAATAGCTGGTGATCGGCGCTGAGGTGGCGCTGACCGGCGTGCGCACATAGGCCAGCGTGGCGGTGTGATCGGCGGCGACCGCCTGCGCCACGGTGTCATCGGTTGCAGCCTTTGCAACGATCTTGCGGTCGGGCGTGCGTTCATAAATCGGGCGCGGCTCGACGCGGAAATCGGCGATGGCCCAGCGCTCACCGCGCTTTTCCATATCCAGATCAATGATGCCGAGATGGGAGCCCCAAAAACCGGGCTGGATCGCCGGCTTGCCGTTGAGTGCGCCTTTTTTATTGTCCACACCGGCCAGGCCATCGAAGGCTTTCGCACCGGGAAACAGGAGGTGCTGATGGCCGGTGAGAACAACATCGATGCCATCGACGGCCGCCAGATGCAGCGCGGCGTTTTCTTCGCCGCCCGCGCGTGTGCCGCCGGCAATGCCGGAGTGGCAGAGCGCGATGGTGATGTCGGCGCCAGCGCGGCGCATCTCCGGCGCATATTTCTGCGCAGCCTCGACAATATCGGTGGCGGTCACCTTGCCGTCGAGCGCCTTCTTGTCCCACTGCATGATCTGCGGCGGCACAAAGCCGATGACGCCGATCTTGAGGCTATGGCGCGTGCCCGATTCATCGGTGACATCGCGCGTGATCAGGGTCCAGGGCTTGATGTAGGGCGTGCCGTCGGCTTTCAGCACATTGGCGCAGACAAAGCCGAAATTCGCTGCGGCCATGCCGGCTTCGAGAAAATCCAGGCCGTAATTGAATTCATGGTTGCCCAGCGTGCCGGCATCGTAATTCAACGTGTTCATGGCGGCGATGATCGGATGCGTCTCGCCTTTTTTC
>JBOFFO010000267.1:0-2686 GCA_051648665.1 Beijerinckiaceae bacterium
GGGGCACGGCGGTCAATGTGCAGGCCATGGTGTTCGGCAATCTCGGGGAGACGTCAGCGACCGGCGTCGCCTTCACGCGCAACCCCTCCACCGGCGCAAAGGAATTGTATGGCGAGTTTCTGATCAATGCGCAGGGCGAGGATGTCGTCGCCGGCATCCGCACCCCGCAGGATATTACCGAGGCGGCAAAAAAAGCCGCCGGTTCCGACAAGCCCAGCATGGAAGCGGCAATGCCGCAGGCTTATGCCGAGCTGGTGCGGATTTATACGCTGCTTGAAAAGCATTATCGCGATATGCAGGATATGGAGTTCACCGTCGAGAACGGCAAACTCTGGATGCTGCAAACACGCGGCGGCAAGCGCACCACCAAGGCAGCGCTGAAAATCGCCGTCGATCTCGCGCATGAGGGGCTGATCACGAAGAATGAGGCGGTGCAGCGCATCGAGCCAGCCTCGCTCGATCAGCTTTTGCATCCCACTATCGATCCCAAGGCGCAACGCACCATCATCGGCACAGGTCTGCCGGCTTCGCCCGGCGCGGCCACCGGCGCCATCGTGTTCAATTCCGATGAGGCGGAAGCGGCGAAGAAAGCCGGGCGCAAAGTCATTCTCGTGCGCGTCGAAACCTCGCCGGAGGATATTCATGGCATGCATGCAGCGGAAGGTATTCTCACCACGCGCGGTGGTATGACCAGCCACGCGGCAGTGGTGGCGCGCGGCATGGGCAAGCCCTGCGTATCGGGTGCAGGAGCGCTGCGCGTTGATTACACAGCGCAAACGCTCACCGTAATGGGCCGCGTGCTGAAAAAAGGTGACGCCATCACCATCGATGGCGCGACGGGCCAGGTGCTACTTGGCGAAGTGAAAATGCAGGAGCCGGAATTGTCCGGCGAGTTCGGCACGCTCATGCAGTGGGCCGATGCGTCGCGGCGCATGAAAGTGCGCGCCAATGCCGATACGCCTGTTGATGCAGAGACGGCGCGAAAATTCGGCGCGGAGGGCATTGGCCTGTGCCGCACTGAGCACATGTTCTTTGAAGGCGACCGCATTGTCGCGGTGCGCGAAATGATTTTGGCCGATGACGAACAGGGCCGCCGCGCTGCGCTGGCGAAACTGCTGCCGATGCAGCGCGATGATTTCGCCAAACTCTTTACGATCATGAAGGGCTTGCCGGTCACGATCCGGCTGCTCGATCCGCCGTTGCATGAATTCCTGCCGCACACGGACGCGGAAATTCAGGAGGTTGCGCAGGCCATGGGCGCAAGCGCCGCGAAATTGAAAGCGCGCGCCGATGAATTGCATGAGTTCAACCCCATGCTCGGTTTCCGCGGTTGCCGCCTCGCTATCGCCTATCCCGAAATTGCGGAGATGCAGGCGCGCGCGATTTTTGAAGCGGCGATCAAATCTGCACAGGAAACCGGTGCGGCTGTCGTGCCGGAAATTATGGTGCCGCTGGTTATGACCAAGCCGGAGTTCGATTCCATCAAGGCGCGCATCGATGCGATGGGCGCCGACGTGATGAAGGAAAGCGGCATGACCATCGCCTATCAGGTCGGCACCATGATCGAGTTGCCGCGCGCCTGCGTCATGGCGGGCGAGATTGCGCAGACGGCGGAATTTTTCTCCTTCGGCACCAATGATCTCACGCAGACCACGCTTGGCATAAGCCGCGATGATGCGGCGTCGTTCCTCGGTCCCTATACCGCCAAAGGTATCCTGCCGGCGGACCCGTTCGTGACCATTGATCAGGAAGGCGTCGGCGCGCTGATGCGCATGGGCGCTGAGCGCGGCCGAAAGGTTCGTGCCGACATCAAGCTCGGCATTTGTGGCGAGCATGGCGGCGACCCGGCCTCGATTGCATTCTGCGAGAGCGTGGGACTCGATTATGTCTCCTGTTCGCCCTATCGTGCGCCGATCGCGCGTCTGGCCGCCGCGCAGGCCGCGCTGGGGCAGATCGCCGCGCGGGACGCATAAAAGGACATTCAATGCCGCGATTGCAGCCTGTCCATTATCTGTTTCTGGGATGGTGCGTCGCGCTTGGCATTGTCTGCGCCTATCTGCAAGCCAGATTTCCAGCATTCCGTGATGGTGTGCTGCCGCCGCTCGTCTATATTTTCATCGGCCTCGCAGTCGGCGAGGGTTTGCTGCTTCTGTCAGGACGGGGCAGTGGGTCCGTCGGCGGCGCGGTGCCGATGCCGGTGCGCATGGTCGGGCTTGCGCTTGCAGCTTGCCTATTGCTGCTCTCGCCAAGTCTGTTCGGCTGACAATGCGCGGCGTCAGCGCATTTTTGCAATGTTCCTTTGGCCGGCTTTATTATGAAACGGTGGGCGAAGGCCCCACGATTGTTTTTGCCCATGGTCTTGGCGGCAATCATTTGTCATGGTGGCAGCAGGTCGGGCATTTCGCTCCGCGCTATCGTTGCATCACTTTTGCGCATCGCGGCTTCTGCCCGTCCGATCCGTTGCCCGCCTTGCCGCAGATTGTTGATTTTGCCGACGACCTCGGTGCATTGCTCGATGCGTGCGATGTCAAGGACTGCGTGCTTGTCGCCCAGTCCATGGGCGGCTGGACGGCGGTGGAATACGGCCTGAAAAATCCGCACCGCGTGCGCGCTCTCGTCATGGCCTGCACAACGGGATCGATTGATTTCATGCGCTGTAATCATCCCGCGCTGGGCCGTCTGCCGC
>JBOFFO010000268.1:0-13395 GCA_051648665.1 Beijerinckiaceae bacterium
CCTTCACATGGATTCCGGGCGTGATCTGGTTCGTGCTGAAGGTCTGCTTTGTGTTCTTCCTGTTCGCGATGGTGAAGGCGTTCGTGCCGCGCTACCGCTATGACCAGCTGATGCGGCTGGGCTGGAAGGTATTTTTGCCCCTGTCGCTGGCGGCGGTCGTGATCGTTGCACTGGTGTTGCAGGTTACCGGTTGGGGAGGTCTGTGATGAGCCTGGCTCAAGCCGCCAAGTCGCTTCTCCTGAAGGAATTCGTCAGCGCCTTTGCGTTGTCGATGCGCTATTTCTTCAAGCCGAAGGCGACGCTGAACTACCCGTTTGAAAAGGGCGATCTTTCCCCGCGCTTCCGCGGCGAGCATGCGCTGCGCCGCTACCCCAATGGCGAGGAGCGCTGCATCGCCTGCAAGCTGTGCGAGGCGATCTGTCCGGCGCAGGCCATTACCATTGAGGCGGGTCCGCGCCGCAATGACGGCACGCGGCGCACCACACGCTATGACATCGACATGACCAAGTGCATTTATTGCGGCTTCTGTCAGGAAGCCTGCCCGGTCGATGCGATTGTCGAGGGGCCGAATTTCGAATTCGCGACGGAAACGCGTGAAGAGCTGTTCTACAACAAGGAGCGTCTGCTGGAGAACGGCGCGCGGTGGGAGCGGGAAATTGCCCGCAACCTCGCGATGGACGCACCATACCGGTAAGAGGGGAAGATTTATGGCTGCGATCTTCTTCTATTTGTTTTCCACGATCTTGATTGCGTCCGCTTTCATGGTGGTGGCGGCGCGCAACCCCGTGCATTCGGTGCTGTATCTGATCCTTGCCTTCGTCAATGCGGCGGGGCTGTTCCTGATCCTCGGGGCGGAATTCCTCGCGATGATCCTTGTCGTCGTCTATGTCGGCGCGGTGATGGTGCTGTTCCTGTTCGTCACCATGATGCTTGACGTGGATTTTGCCGAACTGCGGCAGGGCTTTCAGCAATATCTGCCGTTCGGCGCGCTGATTGCGCTGGTGTTTCTGGCGGAACTCGTGGTTGTGGTCGGCGCGTGGGCGATTGACCCGCAACTGCTGAAGACTACGGCGGCGCAAATTCCGGCTGGCGTGTCGAACACGCGCGCTATCGGGCAGGTGCTCTACACCAAGTATATTTTCTACTTCCAGGCTGCGGGCCTTGTGCTGCTGGTGGCAATGATTGGCGCGATTGTGCTGACATTGCGCGAGCGGGCAGGGATCAAGCGGCAGAACATTGCGCAGCAGGTGGCGCGCACGAAAGCGACGGCAATGGAAATCCGGAAAGTGCCCTCACGGGCAGGGCTGTGAGGCAGCGGTCATGACCATCACCCTTGGCCATTATCTCAGTGTTGCGGCGGTGCTGTTCACGATCGGCGTGTTCGGTATCTTCATCAACCGCAAGAACGTCATCGTCATCCTGATGTCGATCGAGTTGATCCTGCTCTCGGTCAACATCAACTTCGTGGCCTTCTCGACGCACATGAACGACATTGTGGGGCAGGTGTTTGCGCTGCTCATCCTCACGGTCGCGGCGGCGGAAGCGGCTATCGGCCTCGCCATCCTCGTCGTCTTCTTCCGGAACCGCGGCACCATCGCGGTGGAAGACATCAACATGATGAAAGGCTGAGGCATGTATCACGCCATCGTCTTTCTGCCGCTCGTCGGCTTTCTGATCGCCGGCATCTTCGGGCGGGTGCTTGGGGCGCGTCCCAGCGAACTCGTCACGACGACGTTGCTGATTGTTTCGGCACTGCTGTCATGGGTTGCGTTTTTTTCCTTCGGCGCCACCGGCATGCAGCGCGTGCAGGTGATGCAATGGATGCAGTCCGGCACGCTTGTTGTGGATTGGGCCTTCCGCATCGACCGGCTCACGCTCGTCATGCTCGTCGTGGTCAACACCGTCTCGGCGCTCGTGCATCTGTATTCCATTGGTTACATGCATGAGGATCCGGCCCGGCCGCGCTTCTTCGCGTATTTGTCGCTGTTCACTTTCGCGATGCTGATGCTGGTGACCTCTGACAATCTGGTGCAGATGTTCTTCGGATGGGAAGGGGTGGGCCTGGCCTCCTACCTGCTCATCGGTTTCTGGTACCAGAAGCAGTCCGCCATCAATGCGGCGATGAAGGCCTTCATCGTCAACCGTGTCGGTGATTTCGGCTTCGCGCTCGGAATCTCGCTCGTGTTCGTCCTGTTCGGCTCCGTGACATTCGACGCGATTTTCCCGCGAGTCGGCGAAGTGGCGGGACAGAGCTTCAAATTCATCGGCTATGAATGGAACGCCATCACCATTACTTGCCTGCTGCTGTTCATGGGCGCGATGGGCAAATCGGCGCAGTTTCTGCTCCACACCTGGTTGCCGGATGCGATGGAAGGGCCGACTCCCGTCTCCGCGCTCATCCACGCCGCAACGATGGTGACGGCCGGCGTGTTCATGGTGGCGCGTCTGTCGCCGATCTTTGAATTTTCCCAAACCGCGCTGACCGTGGTGATTGTCATTGGCGCGATCACCGCCTTCTTCGCCGCGACCGTTGGTCTGGTGCAGAATGACATCAAGCGCGTGATTGCCTATTCGACCTGCTCACAGCTCGGTTATATGTTTGTTGCGCTGGGCGTCGGCGCTTACTCCGCGGGTATCTTCCACCTGTTCACGCATGCCTTTTTCAAGGCGCTGCTGTTCCTTGGCGCCGGTTCGGTGATCCACGCGATGCACCATGAGCAGGATATCCGGAACATGGGGGGATTGCGCAAACATATCCCGTTCACTGCGGCGATGATGACGATTGGCACGCTGGCGCTGACAGGCTTTCCCCTCACTGCAGGCTTTTTCTCGAAAGATGCGGTGATTGAGGCAGCGTTCGCGTCACACACGCCGGGCGCAGCGATGGCGTTTGTGTTGCTGGTGGTCGCGGCGTTCATGACCAGCTTCTACTCTTGGCGTCTGTATTTCCTCACCTTCGAGGGCGCGCCGCGCTGGGGCCATGGGCATGACGCACATCATGACTCGCACGATATTGTGCATCACGATGGCAAGCACGGCCATGACGACAAGCACGGTCATGATGATCACGGTCACGGCCATGCGCATATGCCGCATGAATCGCCACTGGTGATGCTTGTGCCGCTGGCGGTGCTCGCGTTCGGTGCGTTGATCGCCGGTTACGCCTTCAAGGAAGGATTCATCGGCCATAATTACGATGCATTCTGGAAGGGTGCGCTGTTCACCGGCAAGGACAATCACATCCTGCATGCGATGCATGAGGTGCCGCTGTGGGTGAAATTGTCGCCCTTCGCGGCGATGGTGCTCGGCTTCATCACCGCCTACATCATGTATATCCGCCGGCCGGAATTGCCGGGCCAGCTCGCGGCGAGCCAGCCGCTGCTGTACCGCTTCCTGCTCAACAAATGGTATTTCGACGAGCTGTACGATTTTCTATTCGTGCGTCCGGCGAAATGGCTCGGCCGCTTCCTGTGGAAGAAAGGCGATGGCGCGGTGATTGACGGGCTGGGGCCGGATGGCATTTCGGCGCGCGTCATTGATGTCACAAACCGCGTGGTGCGCCTCCAGACCGGCTATGTCTATCACTATGCCTTCGCGATGCTGCTTGGCGTCGCCGCCCTCATCACCTGGTCGATGTTTGGAGGAGCGCGCTGATGCCCGGCTTACTTTCCGGATTGCTGCTGCTGCCGCTGATCGGTGCGGCGCTCATCCTCATGTTCCGTGAGGAGAACGAAGCGAACCTCAAAAACATCCGCATGATTGCGCTGTGGACGACGATTGCGACGTTCCTGCTGTCACTTGTTGCCTGGAACCGGTTCGATATCGGCACGCCGAATTTCCAGTTGGTGGAAGAATATCGCTGGGTGTCGGACACGATTAAATTCAAACTCGGCGTGGACGGCTTCTCGATGCCGTTCATCCTGCTGACGACGTTTCTGATGCCCTTCTGCATTCTTGCCTCATGGGAATCCATTGAGAAGCGCGTTGCAGAATACATGGTCGCGTTTCTGGTGCTCGAAACACTGATGATTGGCGTCTTTGCTGCGCTCGATCTCATCGCCTTCTATGTGTTCTTTGAGGCCGGCCTCATCCCGATGTTCCTGATTATCGGCATTTGGGGCGGCAAGCGGCGCATCTATGCCTCGTTCAAATTCTTCCTCTACACGCTGCTCGGCTCGGTGCTGATGCTGCTCGCCATCATGGCAATGTACTGGCATGCCGGCACGACCGATATCGTGCAGCTGCTCCAGCACAAATTCCCGGTGGGCATGCAGAAGTGGCTGTGGGTGGCGTTTTTTGCCTCCTTTGCCGTGAAGATGCCGATGTGGCCGGTTCACACCTGGCTGCCGGACGCGCACGTTGAAGCCCCAACCGCCGGCTCCGTCATCCTCGCCGGCATTCTGCTGAAGATGGGCGGCTACGGGTTCATCCGTTTCTCGTTGCCGATGTTCCCGGATGCCTCGCAGTATTTTGCGCCTCTGGTGTTCGCCATGTCTGTGGTTGCGATCATCTACACCTCGCTGGTGGCGATGATGCAGGAGGATGTGAAAAAGCTGATCGCCTATTCCTCCGTGGCGCATATGGGCTTCGTGACGATGGGCCTGTTCTCGATGAACGCGCAGGGCGTGCAGGGCGCGATGTTCCAGATGATCTCGCACGGCATCGTGTCGGGCGCGCTCTTCCTGTGTGTCGGCGTCGTATATGACCGGCTGCATACGCGCGAGATCGCGGCCTATGGCGGGCTGGTGCATCGCATGCCGCTCTATGCCATCGCCTTCATGGTGTTCACGATGGCGAATGTCGGCCTGCCGGGCACATCCGGTTTTGTTGGCGAATTCCTGACGCTTGTTGGTGCGTTTCGCGCGAATACATGGGTGGCGTTCTTTGCGACCACCGGTGTGGTGCTGTCTGCCGCCTACGCGCTGTGGCTGTATGCGCGCATGATTTTCGGCGAACTGGAAAAGCCGTCGCTGATGAGCATGACCGACCTGACGCGGCGTGAAATGGCGGTGCTTGCGCCGCTGGTCGTGTTGACAATTTATTATGGCGTGCGTCCGGGGCCAATCCTCGATGCGTTCGCTGCCTCCACCGATCATCTGATCAAAGGCTATCAGGCGGCGCTTGGCGCGGCCAAGACAGCCAGCCTCGTTCTGCAGTGAGTGCCGCCATGATTGAGGTGCCGAATTTCGCCGTTGCCTATGCCGAGATCGTGCTCGCCATTGGAGCGCTTGTGCTTGTGCTGGTGGGCGCCATTCAGGGCGACCGCGGCCGCAGCCTCGTCAATATGCTGGCGTTGGGGTTGCTGGCCGTTGCCTGCCTTCTGGTCATGCGTAGCGGCGACAAATCCATCGTTACTTTCGGCGGCGCCTTTGTGGCTGACGGATTTGCGCGCTTCATGAAGGTCGCGACGCTCGTCGGTTCAATGGCGGCCTTGCTGATGGCGATGGACTGGATGGAGCGGGAAGGGGTCAAGCGCTTTGAATACGCTATCCTTATCGTGCTCTCGACGCTCGGCATGATGATGATGATTTCCGCGAATGATTTGATCGCGGTTTATCTCGGCCTCGAACTGCAATCGCTGGCGCTCTATGTGATGGCCGCCATTCATCGCGATAATGCCAAGGCAACCGAGGCGGGCCTGAAATATTTTGTGCTCGGCGCCTTGTCCTCCGGCATGCTGCTGTATGGCGCGTCGCTGGTGTATGGATTTGCCGGCACGGTGACGTTCCCCGGCATTGCGGCCGCTGTCAAAGGTCATGCCAATACCGGCGTGATTATCGGCCTCGTGTTTGTGCTCGCCGGCATGGCTTTCAAGATTTCCGCTGTGCCGTTCCACATGTGGACGCCGGATGTGTATGAAGGCGCGCCGACGCCGGTGGCCGCCTTCTTTGCTGCTGCACCGAAAATCGCCGCGATGGCCATGCTGGTGCGCGTCGCTGTCGGTGCATTCCCCGGCATGACGGCGCAATGGCAGCAGGTGATCGTGTTCATGGCCATTGCGTCGATGGCGCTTGGCGCTTTCGCGGCGATTGGCCAGACCAATATCAAGCGGCTGCTGGCCTATTCGTCCATTGCGAATATGGGCTATGCGCTCGTTGGTCTTGCCGCCGGCACGGTCGAAGGTGTGCAGGGCGTCATGACCTATATGGCGATTTATCTGCTAACGACGCTAGGCGCCTTCGCCTGCGTGCTGTTGATGCAGCGCGGCGGGCAAGCGGTGGAGCGTATTGACGATTTGGCAGGTCTGTCGCGCACCAATCCGTGGATGGCGTTTGCGCTGGCGATGTTCATGTTCTCGCTGGCAGGCGTGCCGCCGCTCGCTGGCTTTTTCGCGAAATATTATGTGTTTGCCGCCGCCATCAAGGCCAATCTGTTTGTCCTGGCCGTGATCGGTGTGGTGACCAGCGTCATCGGGGCCTATTATTATCTGCGTATCGTCAAGATTATCTATTTTGATGAGGCGCAACCGGCCTTCGATGCCGGTCCGGTTTTGGTGCGTGCTGTGCTGTTCGTGTCAGCCATTTTCGTGGTGCTGTTTACCGTGCTGCCCGGGCCACTGGTGAATGCCGCGGCCGCTGCGGCCAAATCCCTGTTCTGATGAGCGCAAGCCAGACGCCGGTTTCGGTTGCAGTCACGCATTATCCGACCATCGGCTCGACGATGGATGAAGCGATGGCGCGTGCGCGTAACGGCGCGCATGGCCCGCTCTGGATCATTGCGGACGAACAGACCGCCGGGCGCGGACGACATGGCCGTGACTGGATTTCGCGCCCTGGCAATCTGTATTCAACCCTGCTGCTGACCGACGCGTGCGCGCCTGATCATGCGCCGCAACTTGGTTTTGTGACCGGCGTTGCGTTGCATGAAACCATTGCAGCCGCGCTGCCCAACCATGTGGTCCGTCTGAAATGGCCGAATGATGTGCTGGTGAATGGCGCGAAAATATCCGGCATTCTGCTTGAAGGTGCATTTCGATCGACCGGAGAGCAACCGCGCCATGCTATCGCGATTGGCATCGGTGTGAATGTGGCGCATCATCCGGATGCCATGATGTATCCCACGACTTCGTTAAACGCTTGCGGCAGCATGCTTGGCGTTCGGGCGCTTTTTGACCGCCTGGCTGCCACGCTGATGGCGCGCATCGCGGAATGGAATCGTGGCGCCGGCTTTGACCAGATCCGTGTCCGCTGGATGGATGTGGCGGCGGGTCTTGGACAGCCTATCGAAGTGCGGCAGGGCAGTGGCGTGCTGCACGGAATTTCGCGCGGCATTGATGGGCAGGGGCGGTTGCTGGTCGATGTTGATGGCGTGCAACACGGCGTGCACGCCGGCGATGTTTTTCTGTAATGGATTGGGTTGATGACGGCAGCGCATAACGAACTGGTTTTCACACCGCTTGGCGGCCTCGGCGAAATTGGCATGAATGCCGCCTTGTATGGCTTCGGGCCGCCGGGCCGGAAAAAATGGCTGCTCGTCGATTGCGGTGTCGCGTTTGCCGGCGACGATATGCCGGGCGTTGACCTGATCCTGCCGGATTTGTCCTTCCTTGAGGAAGAGCGGAAAAACCTTCTTGGCATTATCATTACCCATGCCCATGAAGATCATATTGGCGCGCTGGTGGATTTGTGGCCGCGACTGAAAGCGCCGGTCTTTGCCACTGAGTTTGCCGCTGGACTTCTGGGTGTGCGCCGCATGGCTGAGCCGGACGCGCCAAAAATTCCAATCACGATTTTCAAACCGGGCAGCACGCTCTCGCTCGCGCCATTTGAATGCGAGTTTGTTCCCGTTGCCCATTCCATCCCGGAGTCGAATGCACTCATTTTGAAAACACCGCTTGGTACGGTTCTGCATACGGGTGACTGGAAAATCGACGAGACGCCCGTGCTCGGCGTGCCAACGGATGGCGCGCGTTTGAAGCAGTTGGGCGACGAGGGTGTGCTGGCGCTGATTTGCGATTCCACCAATGTGCTGCGCGAAGGCATTTCGCCCAGTGAACGCGATGTTGGGCGCACGCTCGCTGGCATCATCAAGGATTCGAAATATCGCGTGGCTGTCACGACCTTCGCGTCGAATGTCGGGCGCATGCGTGCGGTGGCGGAAGCCGCACATCTCAATGGCCGTGAGGTTGTTGTCGTCGGCCGTGCGATGGATCGCGCCGTTGCGGTGGCGCGTGAGCTTGGCATGCTCGATGGCATCAAGCCATTTCTCGGCGCTGATGCGCTGCAACGCTTGCCGCGTCACAAGGTCGTCTTGCTGCTGACTGGCAGCCAGGGCGAAGGCCGGGCGGCGTTGGCCCGTGTCGCCAACGGCGATCATCCTGATATTGAACTCGATCCGGGCGACCGGGTGATTTTTTCGTCACGGGCCATTCCGGGCAATGAAAAGGCGATCAATAAAATCGTCAATGCGCTGGTGAAAAGTGACATTGAAATCATTACCGACCGCAACGATCTGGTGCATGTGTCAGGTCATCCGCGCCGCGATGAATTGAAGATGATGTATGAGTGGGTTCGGCCGCAGATTGCTATTCCTGCGCATGGCGAGGCGCTGCATCTCACCGAGCATGCGGCCTTTGCGAAAAATCTCGGCGTGCCGCAGGTTGTGCGTGCCTTCAACGGCGCGATGGTTCGACTGGCGCCGGGCCGTGCAGAAATTATCGATCATGTGCGGTTCGGGCGGCGGCTGAAGGATGGCAATGTGCTTGTCGATCAGGCTGATCCGACAATTGGCGAACGGCGGAAATTGTCATTCGTTGGCGTTGTATCTGTTGCACTGGCGGTCGATGGCAAAGGCCAATATGCCTCGCAGCCAGAGATCATCGTCATGGGCCTGCCGCCACAAACGCGCGACGGGCGCGATATGGTGGAACTCATCGGCGAAGCCGTTGATGCAGTGCTGGAAGGATTGCCGAAGCCAAAGCGCCGTGACCCTGAAGCCATTGAGGCGGCGATCGAACGCGCCGTGCGCAATTCCGTCAATCAGGTCTGGGGCAAAAAGCCGGTCTGCCATGTCATGGTGCTGGAGACCTGACGGTCAGAGTTCTCGGGCCACCACCGCGCCATTGTGTAGGGCGAGGGCCAGTTGCCCCGCCTTCAGCCCCAGAGCGCGCTCACCGAACAATTCACGCCGCCAGCCTTTGAGTGAAGGCACATCGGCGGTATCGCTCAGCGCAATTTCTTCAAGCTCATCGACCGTCGCGATGATTTTTGGCGCGACGCCGGCCTGATCGGCAACGATTTTCAGCAGCACTTTAAGCATATCAACGGTTGCGCTGGCGCCGTTGCGGCCACGCGGCCGTTCCAGCGGCGGCAGGGTTTTCGGGTCGCGATCGACGGCGGCATTGACCAATTCAAGCAGTTCAGCTCCGGCGCGGGAGCGTTCAAAGCCTTTCGGCAAGGCGCGCAAATCCGCCATCGCCTCGACAGTGCGCGGCGCGCGCACCGCAAGATCGACCAGCGCATCATCCTTCAGCACGCGGGAGCGCGGCACGTCGCGGGCCTGCGCTTCACGCTCACGCCAGGCGGCCACGGCCATCAGCACGGCCTGTTCGCGGCTTTTGCGGATGCGGCCTTTCAGGCGCAGCCAAGCCTCGTCAGGTTTCGTCTCATAAGTTGCCGGATCGTCGAGGATTGCCATTTCATCGGCAAGCCAGCTTTGCCGGCCCTGCTTTTCAATCTGCTCGGCAAGGCCGCGATACACGTCGCGCAAATGGGTCACATCGGATTCGGCGTAAGCCATCTGCTGCGGCGTCAGCGGACGGCGCGACCAGTCCGTGAAGCGCGACGACTTGTCGATCCGCGCCTTGGCGAAATCATTGGCGAGCTGTTCGTAGGAAACGGAATCGCCGTAGCCGCACACCATCGCCGCCACCTGGGTATCAACCAGCGGGCGGGGAATGATGCGGCCCATGTTCCAGATGATTTCCAAATCCTGCCGCGCGGCATGAAAAACCTTAGTGACTGCCGTGTCCGTCATCAGTGCAAAAAACGGCGCCAAGTCGATGCCGGCTGCCAGAGGGTCGATAATCGTGGCTTCTGCCGGGCTGGCGACCTGGATCAGACACAGTTTCGGATAATAGGTCGTCTCACGCAGAAACTCGGTATCGACGGTCACATACGGATGTTGGCGCAGCCGCTCGCAAAGGGCGGCAAGAGCGGATGTGCTGGAAATCATCGACATGGGCTTCCGCTATAATGCGGGCAATGCACGCGGCCAACCCTCCGCAGAAACAGAAAGCGCGGCCATGCACCGCAAAGCGGTGCGACAGCCCATAAAAAAGGGACCGGCTTTCACCGGTCCCTCATCGCGGGAGCGATCCCTGATCGGAAGGTGCGGCTCAGTTGCTGGGATTCCCACTGTCCGATGGGGTCACCACGCCATTGCGGCGCTGGGTCATGTAGGCATCGAACTCTTCCTTGTCGCGGGCGGCGCGGAGCCGCTTCAGGAAGTCCTGAAACTCCGCGGCCTCATCTTCCAGACGCTTGAGCGTGCTGTCGCGATACTCGTCAAATGCGGCATTGCCGGTGGGGGCGAAACCGGCCCGTGCGCCGCCGCCGGTGGCTTTGCCCCAGCGGGCCAGCTTGTCCTGCAAATGGGCGATCTTCTGCTCGATGCGGGAGCGCTGACGCTCCTGCCAATCGCCATTCTGGCGGCCATTGTCGCCCCAGACGCCCGCAGCGCCATAGGCAGGCTGGTGAGAATATGAACGGCAACCCATGCGACCACTCCAGATCAGGAAGGCCAGCAGCGCCAGCCCAAGGGGGAAGAAGAGAATGAAGGCCAGGACCATCAGGCCGATCCAGGCGCCTTTGCCGAGATCGTCGATCCGCTCGACCATCGCGTTCATCGGTGTCTCCACGGTTATGGCTTCGGACCGGAAGCCGGCGGGCGTGAATGTAAATCACATTTACATAGATGAGGTCAAGTTTCGCAAGGGTCAAGTCACCGGCGGGCGGACGGGCGATTAAATTTTTGCAAGGAAGCCGATGGTCACGTCGCAGAGCGGCCGACCCTGCGTGGCCTACGTCCCAATGATTGCACACAGAGCTTTGAAGCCAGTGGGCGCTGCCATTGCCCGCACCGGCCCGGCAAACATTCTGCCGCATGCGATTGGGCTTCACTTGCATGGCTGGACATGGGAGCAAGCTGGCCAGCCGACAAGATGCGAGAGTCACCGTGGTGACTGACTTTGGGGGCTAAAATTCGAGGGGATCGCCATCACGCCCGCCGCCGGGATAGCTTAGCGTTTGATGCCAAGGCCATCGAGATAGATCAGCACACCGGCTTCGAGCAGCTCTTCCGCGCGCATCGGCAAGGGGCGGCGGGCCTCATCGCCGCGGCCAAACAGGCTCGCGACGCCATGCGACATCGACCAGATATGCAGCGCCATCATCAGGGTCGGGGGCCGGGTCTTTTCGGGCACCTGCAGGCTGACCGCCTCACAGGCGCGCCGCAGCACTGCAAAGGCTTCGTCTGAAGCGGCTGCACATTCCGTATCGCTATGGACGGCTACACCCGCCTCGAACATAGCCGCATAATACGCCGGTTCCTCACGCGCAAAGGTGAGGTAGGCGACACCGAGGCGATTCAGTGCGGGAAGCGCCGCAGGTTTGCCGTCGGCCCAAGCCGCAGACAGACGTGCGGAAAAAAGCTGGAAGCCGCGCCGCGCGACATCGATCATCAGCATGTCGCGGTCGCGGTAGTGGCGATAGGGCGCAGCCGGACTGACGCCGGCGGCGCGCGCGGCTTCAGCAAAGGTAAAGCCCGCCGGACCCTTGTTTCGAATGAGATCGAGCGCTGCCGCGACCAGCGCTTCACGCAGATTGCCGTGGTGATACCCGCGCCGCTCAGGCTTTTCCGGATTGTGCCAGCTCATTCGTCCTCAGATGACCCACAGGATCGTCATGCTCAGTCGTCACGGGACTGGCCGCCGAAACGCCGCGCCCTGAATTGTGAAGGGAGCAGGCCCTTCGCATCTCATACCCTTGCGCATCTCATAGCAGAATTGCAGGGCGATTGCGCAAGCGCCCAACAGGTGTGGTATGCACACCCACGATTTTCCCTCAAACGATGAGTGCCGCCATGCCGATGACCTCTGCACTGAAAGATCCGAGCCTGTTCAAGACACAAGCGCATATCAATGGCGCGTGGGTGGGAGAGGGGATCGACGGCATCGATAACCCGGCCACCGGTGAGGTGCTGGGCAAGGTGCCGCACATGGGCGCCGCAGAAGCCACGCAGGCGGTCGAGGCAGCGCAGGCGGCCTTTAAAATCTGGTCAAAGAAATCGGCCAAGGAGCGTTCGGTGATCCTGCGCAAATGGTTCGACCTGATCATGGCGAACCAGGAGGACATTGCGCAGATTATGACCGCAGAGCAGGGCAAGCCGCTGGCGGAAGCGCGCGGCGAGGTGGCCTACGCGGCGTCGTTCGTGGAGTTTTACGCGGAAGAAGCCAAGCGCCTTTACGGCGAAACGATTCCTTCGCCTTTCCCGAATTCGCGCATCATTGTGCAGAAGCAGCCAATCGGCGTTTGCGCTGCGATTACGCCGTGGAATTTCCCGGCTGCAATGATCACCCGCAAATGCGCGCCGGGCCTTGCTGCCGGTTGCACCTTTGTCATCAAGCCTGCGCCCGATACGCCGCTGACGGCACTGGCGCTGATGGAACTCGCTGTGCGCGCCGGATTTCCCGCCGGCGTGCTGAATATCGTCACGGGTGACGCGGCTGCCATCGGGCAGGTGATGACATCGCATCCGGCTGTGCGCTTTGTCGGTTTCACCGGCTCGACCCCTGTCGGCAAACTGCTGATGAAGCAGGCCGCCGAAACGGTAAAAAAGGTTGGCCTCGAACTCGGCGGCAATGCGCCATTCATCGTGTTCGATGATGCCGATCTCGATGCCGCAGTGCAGGGCGCGATTATCGCGAAATATCGCAACATGGGCCAGACCTGCGTCTGCACGAACAGGCTTTATGTGCAGGCCGGCATTCATGACGCCTTCGTCGAGAAATTCGCCAGTGAGGTGATCAAGCTCAAGGTCGGCAACGGTGCAGAGGTCGGCGTCATGCAGGGGCCGCTGATCAATGCGCGCGCCGTGGAAAAGGTCGAACGCCATGTGCAGGATGCGGTGGCGAATGGCGCGAAAGTGGTTGTCGGCGGCAAACGGCATGCCATGGGTCGCACCTTCTATGAGCCGACCGTGCTTGCCGGCGTCACCACAAAAATGGTGATCACCCGCGAGGAAGTGTTTGGTCCTGTCGCGGCGATTTATAAATTCAAGGATGAGAACGAGGTCGTCGAACTCGCCAACGCCACGCAGTATGGTCTCGCCAGCTATTTCTACACCAAGGATCTGGCGCGCGCCTTCCGTGTCGCGGAAGCGCTTGAATATGGCATG
>JBOFFO010000269.1:0-12613 GCA_051648665.1 Beijerinckiaceae bacterium
CCCAGGAGATGACCATGAAATCGATTCTTGCCTCGACTGTCGCCGCTTTCGCGCTGATCGGCGTCGCCCATGCGGACGAAACCGATGCGCCGACCGCGCGTGACAAGCAGAAACTGGTCCAGACCCAGCAGATGCAGCCCGGCTATGCCTATGGCTACCGCACCATGGACCCGTATGCCCCGCGCTTTTATGACGGATATGCCGTCATGGGCAGCTACGGCTGGAACGCTCACACGGCGGATCGCGAATCCAACATCTCCAACTGACGCAGCAGTGCGGCGTTTATCCGCCACACAACGCCGCCCGCTGAGAAACCCGCCGGTGATGATGCCGGCGGGTTTTTAACGTGACAAATTCAGCGGCGCGCCGGAGCGCGTGATCACACCGCTCATGGATGAGGCCGGCATGCGCGCCACCACCGTGCCGGCGGCATAGAGATAGACTTCGCCGCCATCCTGCTTCCACGCATTGACGCGCGCCAGATCCTTGTTGGCGCAGCCCGATGCCGAAGCGCGGTTGAGATCAAGCGATGGCGTGGACGACAATGTCATGCGGCAGGTGGAGCCGGTGCCGTCCCGCGCCGTCCATGTGCCCACAAGCGCCGTCGAACCGCTGCGGGCGGCCTGCGGGCGTGGCTCAACAACACGCTCGACCGGGGCCGGGCTGGAAGGCTGCGCCGAGGGCGGCGGCAGGTCGGCGACATCGACATTGCCGCGCGAAGGCGGCGGGGGTTCGGAAGGCGCGCCCACACCGCCACTGCCTGGATAAACCGGCGGCGGCAAGGCCGTGCCCTGCCCGCGCGGCATATCCTGCCCCACCGGCGGGGGCGCAGGCGGCGGCGAATAAGCAGGCCGTTCCCGCTGCGGGGATGCAAAGGTCGGAAAACCGCCTTCAAAGCGGTTTGACCCGGCGCAACCGGCGCTCAGCAGGCACAGCGCTGCGGTAAAACCTGAATGAAGGCGCATGCGCGCTGCCATAGCCTGAAACCCCGTGCGAACTGGTGCAACGCCGGAAGCATGCCCGGCATCTGCGGCCATAATTTGGAGTCGATTCCCGCAAACCGCGCAAGCCGCGCGGCGATTGCGGTCAGGCCTGCCCGGCGAAGCGGCCCAGCGCACCGCGCGCGCCCTCACGGAGCACGGCATCCAGCGCGTCCGTCACGGCGGCGCGGAAACGCGGGTCTGCCACAAGATCGGCCCCAAAAATCGCGGCCAGCCCGGTCAGCGCCGCCACGATGCGCTGCGGATCGCGCCCGGTTTGCGCCAGCACCCGCACGAAATCCGCCGCCATCGGGTCGCGCACATCAATGGCCGCTCCCTTTTCATCGACCGCCATGATGTAGCGCATCCAGCCCGCGACACCGAAAGCCAGCGCGCCGATCGGCTGGTCCTGCGCCAGCCGGTCACGGATCGTGCCGAGCAGCCGCTGCGGCAATTTCTGCGACCCGTCCATCGCGATTTGCCAGGTGCGGTGGCGGATCGCCGTGTTCTGGAAACGCGCCAGCAGGGCGGCGGCATAAACGGCGAGATCGACGCCAGGCGGTACCGGCACCGTGGGAATGATCTCGCGCCACAATGCCTTCAGATAAGCGACGAACACCGGGTCAGCGCTACCCTGTGACACCATCGCGTGCCCGGCGAGATAACCAAGATAGGCCAGCGAGGAATGCGCGCCGTTGAGCATGCGCAATTTCATGAATTCAAACGGCGCAACATCATCCACCATCTCGGCGCCGAAATCCTCCCACGCCGGACGGCCCGCACAGAAACGATCCTCGATCACCCATTGCCGGAAGGGTTCGGTGGAAATCACGCCGTCATCGGCAATGCCGAGCAGGCCTTGCGCATCAGCACGATCGGCATCCGTGGTCGCCGGCACGATGCGGTCCACCATCGCACAGGGAAATGCGCCATGCGCCGCAATCCACTGCGCCAGCTCGGAATCGCGCAATGCCGCAAAACGCAGCACAAGGCCGCGCACCACTTTGCCGTTCGATGGCAGATTGTCACACGACAACACGGTGAACGGCAGGAGCCCGGCAGCGCGGCGGCGCGCCAGCCCGGCAACAATCACCCCAATGGCCGAACGCGGCGCATCAGGGTGTGCCAGATCATGCTGAATATCCGGATGGCTCTCGTTGAGCTGTCCCGTCGCCGGATCATGGCAATAGCCCTTTTCCGTCACGGTGAGCGACACGATTTTTGTATCCGGCGCAGCCAGCGCATCAACAACCGCCGCCGGATTCTCCGGCAGCACATACAGCTTGTGCACGATGCCGCACACCTGCGCATGCGTGCGCGCGCCATCACGCACCAGCAGCGCATAAAGCCCGTCCTGCGGCGCAAGCTGCGCCACCACATCGGGCTTGCGCATGGAAACGCCGGCTATGCCCCAGCCTTCGCCACCGCCGGCATTCGCCACATCTTCGGTGTAGGCGGCGAGATGCGCGCGCGCGAAAGCGCCAAGCCCGAGATGCACGATACCGGTGCGCAATCCGGCGCGGTCATAACGCGGGCGCGCAACAGCGGCTGGCACATGCGCCAGCGTTTCGGGCGAGAGGCGATTCATCGAAACAGGCTCGGCAACCACAAGGAGAAGGCGGGCACATAGGTAACCAGCAGCAGCACGGCGATGCTGGCGCCATAGAAGGGCCAGATCGTTTTCATCGATTCGCCAATGGAAATCTTGCCCACAGCACAGGCAACAAATTGCACGGACCCAACCGGCGGCGTGTTCAACCCGATGCCGGCATTGAGTATGAGAATGACCCCGAAATGAATCGGATCAATGCCGAACGCTTTCACCACGGGCAGGAAAATCGGCGTGCAGATAATGATCATCGGCGCCATATCCATGAAGGTGCCGAGGATCAGCAGCGCCACATTGATCATCAGAAGCACCGTGAACGGATCGTTCGAAATGCTTTTCATCGCGGCGACGACCGCCTGCGGTACCTGCAAAAACGCCATCAGCCAGCCAAACGCGCCAGCGGTGCCAATGACCAGAAGCACCATCGCCGTGGTGCGCACCGCGCCCAAAGTGGCTTCGAGAAACCCGCGCCAGTCCATGTCGCGATAGACGAGCGCCGCCACGAGCGCGGCATAAATCACGGCGATGCATGAGCTTTCCGTCGCCGTGAACACACCAGAGCGGACACCGCCGAAAATAATCGCAATCAGCAGAATGCCCGGCACCGCGCGCAGGAAGGATTGCCCGATGGCGCCGAAGCCGGGAAACACACCGTGCGGATAGCCGCGCCGCACAGCCACGACATAAGCCGCGATCATCAGCGCCACAGCCAGCATCAGACCGGGAATAATGCCCGCTGTAAAAAGATCAGCCACCGACAGATTGCCGCCCGCCGCAATCGAATAAATGATCATATTGTGCGACGGCGGAATCATCAGCGCGATGATTGCCGCATTGGCGGTGACATTCACCGCATAATCCGCATCATAGCCACGCGCCTTCATCTGCGGGATCATGATGCCGCCAACAGCGGATGCATCTGCAACCGCCGAGCCGGAAATGCCGCCGAACAGCGTCGACGTCACCACATTGACCTGCCCCAGCCCGCCGCGCAGATGCCCGAACATGGAAGCGGCGAAATTGATCAGCCGGTCGGCAATGCCACCGCGGATCATGAGATCCCCAGCGAAAATAAAAAATGGAATCGCCATCATGGCGAACACGTTCATGCCGGAATTGATTTGCTGAAAAATCACCAGGGGCGGCAGGCCCATATAGAGCACGGTCGCCAGCGAGGCGATGCCAAGGCAAAAGGCAACCGGCGTGCCGTTGAGCAGCAGCAGCGTGAAGACGCCGAAGAGAATCCAGAGTTCCATCACTTCGTCTCCGCTGCAAGCGGATCAAGCGCCGCCGGATCTATGATATCTTCACCGGCGATGAGATGGGCTAGCTTTTCCAGCGCAAACAACGCAATCATCGCACCACCGCCAACCATCGGCAGATATTCCATGCCCTGCGGCATGTTCACGCCGGCCATTTTTGAATTCCATGTGCCCGCCGCGAGTTCGCCGCCATAAACCGCCATCGCGATGCCGAAAGCGATGACCAGCCCATAGGTCAAGGTCTGCATGGCCTTGCGCACCGGCGGGGAGGCATAATGCAGGCCGATGTCAAAGCCGAGATGGTCGCCTTCGCGCACACCGACGGCTGCGCCAAGGACAATGAACCAGCTCATCAGCAGCAGCGAACCCGGCTCGGTCCAGCTCGGTGAATCGTTGAGCACATACCGCCCGAAGATTTGCCACGCGACAAAAATGGTCATCAGCACGAGACCTGCTGCGGACAGCCACAGCGCAGCATTGGCCACCGGCGTGAGAAACCGTGAAAAAGCAGCAGCAAAGGCTCGCATGCAGGCGCTCCTGACAGAGAAAGGGCGCGCCTGACAGCGCGCCCTCAACGTTTATTCAACAGCCTGAATTTTCGCGAGCAGCGCCTTCAGCTTGTCATCCTTCACGAACGTCTCATAGACCGGCTTCATCGCATCGATGAAAGGCTTCTTATCGACAGTCGTGATCATCGAACCCTTCGCCTTGACCGCAGCCTCCGCCGTCTTTTCCCGCGCTTCCCAGAGTTCGCGCATTTTTACCACTGATTCCTTGGCTGCCGCGCGGATGACCTGCTGATCCGCCGCCGCGAGCTTGTCCCAGCTGCGCTTCGACATCACCAGCACTTCCGGCGTCATGGAATGTTCGGTCAGCGAATAATGCTTGGCGACTTCAAAGTGACGGGTCGATTCGTACGACGGCCAGTTGTTTTCCGCGCCATCAATCAGGCCGGTCTGCAGGCCGGAATAGACCTCGCCGAACGGCATCGGCGTCGCGTTCGCGCCCAGCGCATTCACCAGCGCAATAAACATATCCGACTGCTGCACGCGAATTTTCAGGCCCTTGAGGTCTTCGAGCTTCGTCACCGGGCGCTTGGAATTGTAGAAAGAACGCGCGCCGGAATCATAGAAGGCAAGGCCAACCATGCCATGCGGCTCGAACGCCTTGAGAATATCCTCGCCGATTGGGCCATCCATGACCTTGCGCATATGGGCGACCGAGCGGAACACGAAGGGCAGGCCGGGTACATTGGTTTCCGGCACCAGATTGTTGAGCGGCGCCATGTTGATGCGGTTCATGTCGATGACGCCGAAGCGGGTCTGCTCGACGGTGTCCTTTTCCTGTCCCAGCGTCGAGGACGGGAACATCTGAATTTTGATCCGCCCCTGCGTGCGCTGCTCGATGAGTTGACCCATAAATTTCACCGCCTCAACGGTGGGGTACCCATCCGGGTGCGTGTCAGCAGAGCGCAGCGTCACGCTTTGCGCTGATGCAAGGCTGATGCTGCTTGCAAGTGCGGTCGCAGCGAGCGCGGCCTTGAAAGTGATGCGGCGTGTCAACATGGTTTCCTCCGGGTTGATTGGTTTTGTCTCACAGGCGGTAGGCTTTTTTCGCCAGCGCATAGGCCAGATCATGCGCCACTTTATGCGCCTCAGCTTCATCAAGACGGTGTTCGGCGACAAGCCGGGCGAGATAGGCGCAATCCACGCGCCGCGCCATGTCGTGCCGCGCCGGGATCGAGAGATAGGCCCGCGTGTCATCATTGAAGCCGACAGTGTTGTAAAAGCCCGCTGTTTCGGTCGTCAGTTCACGGAACCGGCGCATGCCCTCCGGCGCATCGAAGAACCACCAGGCCGGCCCCAGCCGCAGCGCCGGATAATGCCCGGCGAGCGGCGCAAGTTCGCGCGCATAGGCCGTCTCATCGAGCGTGAAGAGGATGATCGTCAGGTTTTTTTCATTGCCGACCGCGTCGAGCAGCGGCTTCAGCGCCCGCACATAATCCGTCGGCATCGGAATATCCGCGCCCTTGTCGCGGCCGAACGCCTTGAACAACGCCGGATTATGATTGCGAAAGGAGCCAGGGTGAACTTGCATCACCAGCCCGTCATCCAGCGACATTTTTGCCAGTTCGGTCAGCATCTGGCCGCGAAAGGCGTCAGCCTCCGCCGGCGTGAACACGCCGCTCACCACGCGCGCAAACAGTGCTTCCGCATCGGCTGCGCCGAGATTTTCCGTCCGCGCGCTGGCATGCCCGTGATCGGACGCAGTGGCTCCGCGCGCGATGAAATAGGCGCGGCGCTTGCGGTGCGCGGCGAGATAACCCTGCCAGCTTGCGGTATCTTCACCCGTCAGCGCGCCAAGCGCACGCAGATTCGTGGCAAAGCCCTCAAATTCCGGATCGACCACCGCATCGGGCCGGTAGGTCGGCAGCACCCGGCCTTTCCATCCGCTCGCGCGCACCTCGTCATGGAAAGCGAGATCATCGAGCGCCGCATCGGTCGTTGCAATGGCTTCGATGTTGAAGCGCTCATAAAGCGCGCGCGGCCGCAATTCCGGTGTTGCCAGTGCCGCATCAATGCGGTCGTAGAGCGCATCGGCATTCTTCTCGGTCAGCGTTTCTGAAATGCCGAACACCTGTTCCAGCGCATGCTCGAACCACATGCGCGTCGGCGTGCCACGGAACAGATGGAAATGTTTGGCGAACAGCCGCCAGATTTTTCGGCCATCATTTTCGACAACGCGGCCATCCGTCGCTGGCACGCCCAGCTGCTCCAGCGCAACACCCTGCGCGTAGAGCATGCGGAACACATAATGGTCCGGTTTGACAAACAGGGCAGCGGGATCGGGAAACCGTTCGTCACGCGCATACCAGCGCGGCTCAGTATGACCGTGCGGCGAAATGATCGGCAGGTCGCGCACATGCGCATAGAGCCGCCGCGCGACGGCGCGGGTGTCGGCATCAGCCGGGAAGAGCCGGTCCGGATGAAGGGCCATCGCGCGTTTCCCAATCCCTGTGCGTCGGCACGGATCGCCCTTGAAGGGCTGTTGCGCAAATCTGATATACTAGTATGTTAACAAGTCAACGGCGATGTAGACGGTCGCACAAGCGCACCCTACAGGGATGGCGCGGTCGGCGCGCCGGGGGGAAAAGCACTATGAGCAGCGCGCTTAATCCCGGATCAGGACAGGACCGGCGGCCCCGGGCCGCATTGCAGCGCGGCGGATTGGCCGGGAATCGCATCACCACTGCCACCGCCATCGCCGACCACTTGCGCACCGATATTCTTGGCATGCGCCTGACACCTGGCTCACCGCTGGTGGAAAAAAACCTGACCGCGCAATTCGGCGTCAGCCGCACCCCCGTGCGCGAGGCGCTGATCCGGCTGGCGGAAGAAGGGCTGGTGGAAATCTTCCCGCAATCCGGCACCTTCGTCGGCCGCATTCCCATGGACGCGCTGCCGGAGGCTGTGGTGGTGCGGCAGGCACTGGAGCTGGCGGCGGTTCGCTTCGCGCTCCAGAACGCCGATGCGCAGGCGTTGGACCGGCTTGAGCGTATCATCGAGCGCCAGTCCATGATGGCCAAGGCTGATGACCGGGAAGGTTTTCACGCCGCCGATGAGGCGTTTCATGAAGCCATTGCCGAGAGCGCCCGCCATCCCGGCCTGTGGCGCGTGGCAGCGAAAGCGAAAGCGCAGATCGACCGCTGCCGGCGGCTGACCCTGCCAGTGCCGGGTCGGATGGCGCAGGTCATCAAGGAGCATCGCGCCATTCTGGCCGCCTTGCGCACGCGCAACGAGGCGGCGGCGCTGGCCACCATGACGCACCATCTCTCCGTGGTCCTGCCGGACACGCAGGAGATGCGGGCGGAATTCCCGGATTATTTTATCTGACGCGCCGTCGGCCTCAATTCGCGCCTTCCAGCAGCCGGCGCGCAATCACCTGCGCCTGAATTTCCGCCGCACCCTCGAAAATATTCAGGATGCGCGCGTCGCACAGCACGCGCGACACCGGATATTCGAGCGCAAATCCGTTGCCGCCATGGATTTGCAGCGCATTGTCGGCTGCCGCCCACGCCACGCGCGCGCCCAGCAGCTTCGCCATACCCGCTTCCAGATCGCAGCGCTTGTCATGGTCTTTCTGGCGCGCGGCGAAATAAGTGAGCTGGCGCACGATCATGATTTCCACCGCCATCATCGCCAGCTTGTCGGCAACACGCGGAAATTCCACCAGCGGCTTGCCGAATTGGATGCGTTCCTCCGCATAGCGCAGGCCCAGATCGAGCGCCGCTTGCGCCACACCGATGGCGCGCGCTGCGGTTTGGATGCGCGCCGACTCGAACGTCTGCATCAACTGCTTGAAGCCCTGCCCCTCGACGCCGCCGAGGAGATTATCCGCCTTCACCTCGAAATTGTCGAAGGCCAGCTCATATTCCTTCATGCCGCGATAGCCGAGCACCTCAATTTCGCCGCCCGTCAGCCCCTCGACTGGAAACGGGTTTTCATCGGAGCCGCGCGGCTTTTCCGCCAGCAGGATCGAAAGGCCTTTGTGGCCCGGCTCATTCAGATCGGTGCGCACCAGCATGGTCATGACATCGGCGCGCACGGGATGCGTGATCCATGTCTTGTTGCCGGAGACGCGATACACGTCGCCGTCGCGCACTGCGCGGGTTTTCAGCGAAGCCAGATCGGAGCCGGTGTTCGGTTCGGTGAACACGGCTGTCGGCAGAATGTCGCCCGAAGCGATTTTCGGCAGCCAGTGATTTTTCTGCGCCGCGGTGCCGCCGGCAAGAATCAGTTCCGACGCAATTTCCGAACGCGTGCCGAGCGAGCCGACGCCGATATAGCCGCGCGACAATTCCTCGGAGACGACACACATTGATTCCTTGCCGAGACCCATACCGCCGAATTGTTCCGGCAAAGTCAGGCCGAACACGCCAAGCTCTGCCAGCTTGGCGATGATATCCATTGGAATATAATCGTTCTTCAGATGCCACTGATGCGCATGCGGCGCGACTTCGGCATCGGAAATTTTCTTCATTTCTTCGCGGATCGAAGACAGGGTTTCATCAAGCCCGGTATCGCCGACAGTTGTCGCGTGCATGCTGCGCATCGCTGCAACGAGCGCAGCGCGATTGTCTGCCGTGTTGCCATCCGCAATCAGCGCCCGCACCGCCTCATGGCCGGCAAAGGCCTGCGCCACCCGGTCAGACAGGCCGAGCGCAGACGCGCGCACCATCTCACCCTGGCTCATCGGGATGCCGCCGATGATCTGCTGGCAATATTCGCCAAGACCGATTTTGACGATCAGCGCCTCGGTCGTGCCGAAGCGGCCTTCCGCCGTCATGCGTTGGGCATAATCCGCTGTCTGCGTCAGGGCTTCGGCATAGGTGGCGAGCCAGGCAAGGCCGTGGGCGGCATGCTGCTCACGCTCCAGCAGCGCCGCCGAGATGCGACCATCCTTGAGCACCTTGAGGCGCACCGCCCCTTTCGCTTCCGCCAACAGGGTCTGGCCTGCGGCAGCGGCGGCCTGCGCCAGCACAATCAAGTCTTCGGCGATAGGCTGGGCGGCAACGGCTGTCATGGCATGTCCCCTGTCTTTGCCAGAATTGTTGCGCCGCAAAATAATCGGTTGCGGCAGCTCCGCAAGCGTTCTTTCGGCGGGTGCGCCTATCGCTGGGAGAGCCAGACCCCGGCGACCGTAACCGCCAGCCCGGCCATCTGCACCGGCGTCAACGTTTCGCCGAACGCGACCCACGCCATGCCCGCCGATACCGCCGGGACGAGGTAGATCAGCGCGGCCGCTTTTGCGACAGCGCCCCGGCGGATCAACAGCAGGAACAGGCTGACCCCGCCGATGGACAAGACAAGGACTGACCAGATCATGGTCAGCGTGACCGGCACGGTCCACGCTATGCGCATCGGCTCCAGCAAAATGGCGAGCGGAAGGGTGACGATAAAGGCGCCAACAAATTGCCAGACCGTGGCAGGCATCAGCGCCACATGGGTCACAAAGCGCTTCTGGTAGAAGCTGCCGAGCGTGACGCACATCATGCCCATGACATTGATGGCGATGGGCCAGATGGCGGCCTCAATCTGCCCCGGATCAAGCGCGGCCAGTCTTGGCCAGAACGTGATTGCCAGTCCGGCAAAGCCGGTGGCGATGCCCGCCCATTGCCGCGCACTGACCCGTTCGCCGATCAGGACCGGCGCAAGCAGTGCCGTGAACAGCGGTTGCAGCGCGGCGATGACGCCAGACAAGCCCGCCGGCAGCCCATGCCGCACCGCCCACCACACCCCGGCCAGATACAGCCCGGAGAGCAGCATGCCGGCCACGATGGCATGCAGGATCACACGCCGGGACGATGGCCAGACTTCACGCAGCCACACCGCAACCAGCGCCAGCGTCACTGCCGCCAGCCCGTGCCGGATGCTGAGAAAAGTCAGCGGGTCAGCCCCCTGCGCCGCATAGCCGGCCGCGATCCAGCCCGTGGACCAGATCAGCACGAACACCCCCGGCGCCGCCGTCAGCCATGCCGACGCGGACGCCTTGGATTGTGATGGCAAGGGGAAGCCGGTCATGCCTACGGTCATAGGGCTGCGCGGCGCGGCTGCCTACGGCGCAACGGCGCATGGCCGCCTGCGAGGAACCGCGTCCACAGGGAAGGCGCGCGCCAGGACTGGCCACAGACCAGCCACGACCCCATATCCGCGAATAGCTCTTGTCCACACAGGCCAACACCATGTCCCGGCGAGCCTTGCCTTGGCGGGCTGCGCATGGAATCTCCGCCCTGCACCGCCCGCACGGGCAGACCGACACCCGGAAGGCCCCCGTGAAGCCTGTCAGCATCGCCAAGGACGCCTTCAACCGCTTTCTGGAGCATGACGGCTGGGCCATCGCCAGCCACATCGCCCTGTCAGTGCTGATGTCGATGTTTCCGTTCCTGCTCGTCGTCACCGCTTTTGCCGGCGTATTCGGATCGCAGGATCTGGCGGACGAAGCCGGCAAGCTGCTGCTGGAGGCCTGGCCGAAAGAGGTTGCCGAGCCGATTGCGCGTGAGGTCACCACGGTGCTGACCAGTGTGCGCGGCGATGCGCTGACCTTCGGCGCCCTGTTCGCGCTCTACTTCTCGTCGAGCGGGGTTGAATCCCTGCGGATCGGCCTCAACCGCGCCTATGACGAGAAGGAGCAGCGCGGTTTTCTCGTGCTGCGCATTGAATCGATCCTGTTCGTTCTGCTCGGCGCAGCCGCCATTCTGGCGCTCGCCTTTCTCGTGGTGTTCTGGCCGACGATCATCCGCCTGATTGTCAATTATGTGCCGAATTTCTCGCCGCTCTGGCGGACGCTGATCTGGTCGCGCCTGCTGATCGCCACGAGCCTGATCATTCTGGCGCTGCTGTTTGCGCATTTGTTCCTGCCGGCGGGACGGCGGCGTCTGCGCACCGTATTGCCCGGCATCATCATCACGCTGGGCCTGTGGCTCGCCGGCGGCATCGCACTCGGCCGCTATCTCGATGATTTTTCCTACACCTATGTCACCATGTATGGCGGTCTCGCCACCGGCATGATCGCGCTGGTGTTTCTCTATATCGCCGCAACCATGTTTTTATTCGGCGCTGAATTGAATGCGGCGATTGCGCGCGAAGAAGTGCGCGAGGCATTGGGGCCGGGCGTGCTGCCCGTGGAAATTCGCGATGGCGACGCCGATCCGTTCAAGCCGGACCAGAAATAATCCTCACCCGCCGTCGCCGACAAATCCTGCCTTGGCGATTCCCGCTTTCGCCGCCGCCTCGTCATTATCAGACGTGTCACCCGAAATCCCGACAGCGCCGATGACCATGTTGCCGGCGTCACGGATCAGCACGCCGCCGGGCACCGGCACCAGCGGCCCGACGACATGGCTCGCGGCGGCAATAAAATAGCCCTGACTTTCCGCCCGCGTCATCAGTGCGCGGCTGCCCATGCCCATCGCCAGCGCGCCATGCGCCTTGGCATGCGCGATTTCGTAGCGCTTCAGCGAGGCGTTATCTTCGGTCGCGGCCGCGCGAACAGCACCACGCGCATCAAGCACCACAACACTCAGCGGCTTCATGCTGCCGGCGCGCGCAGTTTGCAGGGCGGCGTCAATGATGGTCTGGGCGGCGGCAAGTGAAAGCATCAGGGGTTCCTCTTGAGATGAAAGCGGAACCTAGAGGCGCATGCGTGTGACGACAAGCGCGGCCGCGTCAGTTCTTTCGTGCATCCGCAAACAGCCAGCCCGCCAATGCCGCCGCCAGCGCTGCGCCGATAAGTTGCGCCACCACAAATCCCGGCACATCAACGACGCGGATACCGGCAAAACTGCTGGTGAAGGCGCGCCCCAGCGTCACCGCCGGATTAGCGTAGGAGGTTGACGCCGTGAACCAGTAGGCAGCGGTAATATAAAGACCAACGATCCACGCCACCGCCTCGGCCCGCGCGCGTAATGCGCCGAAGATCACAGCAACCAGTCCAAAGGCCGCCACCATTTCCGCCAGCCAGAGGGACAAACCGGTGCGTGGCCGCGTGAAGGCGGAAACCAGCGGCAGCCCGAACATCGCATGCGCCATCAAGGTGCCTGCAATGGCGCCGAAACATTGTGCGGCGACAAAAGGCAAAACATCTGAGCGTGCGAGCAGACCACGCGCCGCCATCACCAGTGAAACCGCCGGGTTGAAATGCGCGCCGGACACCGGCCCGAAAATTGTGATCAGCACCACAAGGATCGCGCCCGTGGGCAGCGT
>JBOFFO010000270.1:0-3297 GCA_051648665.1 Beijerinckiaceae bacterium
CACTGCCGTGCGCATGGCTAGGACAGGTCAATGGGCCTGTCGAGGGAGCGCCCTTGTCCACACCCGCGATTGCGAAGCGTGACAGGGCGTGGAAATGTGCGCCGCAACCGGCTGCCAGTAGCCTGGTCACGCAAAGCCAAAGACAATCGGGAAGCGAGACGCACCATGATGCAAGGACGGCATTTTCTGCAAATTCCGGGGCCAAGCCCCGTGCCGGACCGCATCCTGCGCGCGATGGACATGCCGGTCATCGACCATCGCAGTGCGGAATTTGCCGTGCTGGGCCGCACTGTGCTGGAAGGAGCGCAATTCGTGTTCCAGACCAAGCAACCGGTCATCATCTATCCCGCCTCCGGCACGGGTGCGTGGGAGGCGGCCATCGTCAACACATTGTCACCGGGCGACCATGTGCTGATGGCGGAAACCGGCCATTTCGCGACCCTGTGGCGGCAGCTTGCCGCGCGTTTTGGCATTGAGGTGACATTCATTCCCGGTGACTGGCGGCGTGGCGCGGACGCCGCGCAAATCGAAGAGCAACTCGTTGCCGACAAGGCCCGCCGCTTCAAGGCCGTGATGGTGGTCCACAACGAGACATCGACCGGATCAACAAGCCGCATCGCGGATATTCGCGCAGCCATTGACCGGGCCGCACACCCGGCCCTGTTCATGGTCGATACCATCTCATCGCTGGGATCGGTCGACTACCGGCACGATGAGTGGTGCGTCGACGTCACGGTGTCGGGATCGCAGAAAGGCCTGATGCTGCCGCCCGGCCTGAGCTTCAATGCGGTCTCAGAAAAAGCGATGGCTGCCGCCAAAATCAACCGTATGCCCCGCTCCTATTGGGACTGGCAGGAGATGGTGAAAATCAACGCCAACGGATTCTTCCCCTACACGCCCGCAACCAATCTTCTCTATGGTCTGCGTGAAGCCGTGGCGATGCTGCGTGAAGAAGGGCTGCCGCAGGTTTTTGCGCGACACAAGAAACTGGCTGCTGCCGCTCGGGCTGCCGTGGATGCCTGGGGGCTGGAAAATCTGTGCCAGAACCCGGACGAATTTTCGCCCGTGCTGACCGCCGTCATGATGCCGCCCAGCCACAATGCGGATGAATTCCGCAAAATTGCGCTGGAGAAATTCAACATCTCGCTTGGCTCGGGTCTTGGCAAGGTCGCGGGCAAAGTGTTCCGCATCGGCCATCTCGGCGAATGCAATGCGCTGACACTGCTCGGCGCGCTGTCCGGCGTCGAGATGGGCCTTTCTGCGGCCGGGGTACCGCACCGCAGCGGTGGGGTTGCCGCGGCTATGCAGGTGCTCGGCGATATGGACGCCGGCAATGGCTGAGCCATGCGCGCCGCGACAATTTCCATGCAGGGCAGCCCTTGTCAGGCGGAATGATCTCGCATCATACTATCGGTAAGCCTGAAAAATCAGGCGTCAAACAACAGTGCGCAGGCTGCAATCAGGCAAAACCGGCGCATATGGGGAGAAAACGATGCGCATTTCTATGGCCGTAAAAGCAGGCATTCTGTTGGCTGGCGTTGGGTTTGGCGCCTTGCCCGCGCTGGCGCAGGATTCATGGAAACCCAGCAAGCCTGTCGAATTTGTCGGCGCTGCCGGCCCCGGCGGCGGCACGGATATTTTTGCCCGCGCTGTGCAACTCGCCATTCAAAACCACAAGCTGATCGACCAGCCCATTCTCGTGTCCAACAAGGGCGGCGGCAGTGGTGCTGAAACCTTTGTTTACATCAAGGGCGCGGCGGGCGACGGACACAAACTCGCCTTCGGCACATCCAATCTCTACACCCTGCCGATGGTGGCGAAGGTCGCGTTCAGTCACACGGATTTCGTGCCGGTCGCCGCAATGGTGTTCGATGAATTTCTGCTGTGGACCAAGGGCGACGCGCCTTATGCCGACTACAAAGCTTTCACCGATGCGGCAAAGGCTGCGAATGGAACCTACAGAATGGCCGGCGCACTGTCGAAAGATACGGATCAAACGCTGACGCGCTATATCGAAAAGGATACCGGCAGCAAATTCATTTATGTTCCGTACCGGAGCGGTGGTGAGGCTTCGGTGCAACTAGTTGGTGGCCATGTTCAATCGCACACCAATAATCCCAGCGAAAGCGTTGGACACTGGCAAGCGGGACAGGTGAAGCCGCTGTGTGTTTTCGCCAGCCAGCGTATGTCTGCGGGACCGAAAGTCACAGCGACACAATCGTGGTCGGATATTCCCACCTGCAAGGAACAGGGTTCGAAGATCGAGGCCTACCAGATGCCGCGCACGGTCTCCCTGCCGCCGGGCACATCGAAGGCCGCTGCCGAATTCTGGGCCGGCGTGCTGAAAAAGGTCACGGAGACTCCGGAATGGAAGGAATACCTGACCAAGACAGCCCAGACCGGCCGCTACATGGCCGGCGCCGATTTTCAGGCCTTCATCGACATGGATGAGAAGCGCACACGGCAGGTGTATCAGGAAGAAGGCTGGCTGGTGCAGTAACGGCAAGCGAGCGGCGGTGCCGGAGAAATTGCCGTGACCAGTGAACGCGCCGTCATTTCACGCCGCAGCATGGAGCTGGCTGTTGCTCTTGCAACCGCCATTTTCGGCGCGGTCGTGATGTGGGGATCCTACGAGCACGATATTGGCTGGAGCGATTCTGGCCCCGGCTCCGGCTATTTTCCATTCCGGGTCGGCGCACTGATTGTGCTGGGCAGTCTTTTCAATATCGTCATGGCCTGGCGCCGGCATGCGGACGGCGCCGTGCCGTTTGTTACGGCAGAGCAATGGCGCAGCGTGCTGCGATTTGGCTTACCTATTCTTGGCTTCGTTGCACTCTCTGTGCTGCTTGGTCTTTATGTCGCGACGATCATCTACCTCACCTTTGTCATGGTCGTGCAGGGCGGGTACCGGCTGCTGTTCTCGCTGGCGCTGGCCATTGCCGTTGCGGCAGCGATGCGGCTGATTTTTCCGCTCTGGTTCAAGGTGCCGCTGCTGACCGGGCCGCTTGAAGCCATGCTGGGCTGGTATTGATCTGATATGGCCAATCTTGAAGCCCTGCTCCACGGATTTTCGGTTGCCCTGACCTGGCATCATCTGCTGCTTATGGTCATTGGCGTTCTTCTCGGCATTCTCGTCGGTGTGTTGCCAGGGCTTGGCGCGCCAAATGGCGTGACGCTGCTTTTGCCACTGACCTATACGATGAATCCCGTCAGCGCGATTATTCTGCTGACGAGCATGTATTGGGGCGCACTGTTCGGCGGATCGACCACGTCGATATTGTTTAATATTCCCGGCGA
>JBOFFO010000271.1:0-1615 GCA_051648665.1 Beijerinckiaceae bacterium
TGGAGGATTTCCAGTCGCCGGACGCGGCGGCGACGATCTGCGCGGCGCCGGCGGCGATGGCCGCGAGGAACGTCATGATGGCGATGACGGTGATCAGCGCCCGTCCTGCGATGGAGCGAGCCGGCACCAGCGCGGCACCCTTGCCCAGCGCCAGCCAGGGCTGGCTGGCAGCGGTTTCCGGTGATTCTGGGATGGCGTCGGTCATGGCTGTCGGCTCAATCGAACACATGCAGGCGGCCGTTGCCCAGCACCATGCGGCGCGCCTCGACCTGATCCATCAGGGTCAGATCATGGGTGGCGATGACAACAGCCGTGCCGGTGCGGTGCAACTCGCTGAACAGCCGCAGCAGGCGGCGGGCGAGCGAGGGATCGACATTGCCGGTCGGTTCATCCGCCAGCAGCAGTTCGGGCCGGGTGATCAGGGCGCGGGCAATCGCGGCGCGCTGCTTTTCCCCGCCGGACAGAACCGGCGGCAACAGGTGCATGCGCTCGCCGAGGCCGACCCAGCGCAGCAGCTCCACCACCTCGGCGCGGTAGGAGGATTCCTCGACGCCTTTCACGCGCAGCGGGAGCGCGACATTTTCGTAGGTGGTGAGGTGGTCAAGCAGGCGGAAATCCTGAAACACCACGCCCATGCGCCGGCGCATGGCGGTGAGCGACTGGCTCGACAGGCGAGAGACATCCGCGCCGAACAGGCGGATCACGCCGCGCGTCGGCCGCAACGACATCAGGATCAGGCGCAGCAGTGTCGTCTTGCCGGCGCCAGACGGGCCGGTGAGGAACTGGAAGGAGTGTGGTTCGATGGCAAAGGAGACATCGCTCAGGGTCTCCGGGGAAACGCCATAGCGCAGTCCAACCTTGTCGAAGCTGACAATCGTCACCGGAAGCAGCGCCCTTTCAACGGTCCATTAACCATAACCGGTCCCAATGGGCGAGGCGGGGTGGCCGTGATGGCCGCGCCGGTGTTGAGCGATTCGCCCCATGCTTCTTGTTTGCCCGACTTGCGAGGCTTCTTACCAGATCGACGACGGCAAAATTGGGCCGGCGGGGCGCACTGTCCGCTGCAAAAAATGCGCGACCGTGTGGTTTGCCTCGCTCCCGCCTCCGGATCTGCGTGGCGCATTGTCTGCGGATGATCCCGTTGAGGCGGAGGCATCAGCATTCGCCGTTACCGTTGCGGATGCGCTGCCGGCCGCTGTGCCGGTGTTCGATGATCAAATCCGCAGCGACTTTTTGGCTGAGCGCGCCGCTGATGCAGGTGTGGAGCAGGAGAGCGGCTGGGGTGAGGAGACGCTCGTTGAGCCGGGTGCTGCGGCAGGCGCGATTCCATCGGATAGCCCCCCCAAAAAGGATTATCCGGAGGCTGATGCCCCGTTAGCCGGACCTGACAGCCCGACGATTGAACATGTGCAGGCCAGTTCAGCCAAGCCATCCGGACGATTGAAAAAAAGCACAACCCGGACAGGGCTAGCCATGCCGGCGGCACAACGGATGCGGCGGATGGCGCCCTATGCAGCATTCGCCGCGTGCCTTGTCGCGGTTTGCGCGGTGTCCGTGCGTGAACCACTGGCGCGGGCTGCGCCCTGGACGGGCCGGCTGTTTGCCGCCATCGGTC
>JBOFFO010000272.1:0-2103 GCA_051648665.1 Beijerinckiaceae bacterium
CGATGCTGCTGGCCATTCCCTTCGGGTTCCATGCCGCCGTCATTGCTCATACGGCTGGCACGGTGTTGGCGATGCCTGTGATGTATCTGTTTGTGCAACGCGCGACAGGCGGCAGCGCAACCGATTTTAACCGCGCTCATCGTGCTCCGCTTGTGGCGGGCATCATTTTTGGCCTTGTGTGCTGGGCCATGGATCGATGGCTTGCCGGTTCGGCGCCGCTGCTGCGCATCGCTGCGGGCGGAAGTGTGGCCTGCATTCTTTATGCCGGGCTTTTTCTGACATATGCCGATCCCGCCATCCGTGCGCAAATCCGGCAACGGTTTCTTCGCGCCGCCGCGCCGCCGGACAGTGCTGTTATTCCCGATGCCGGAGACAGTGCGCCAGCCCTTGCGGCCTTTGCTGATGCCCCGCCTCTCTCAGACACAGACCGCGCCATGCTGGCGCGTAAGCGCATCGCTTTTCTGACCGATATTCCCACGCCCTACATCACGGCGTTGTTGCGCGCCTTGTCTCAGCGTGTCGATCTGACCGTGCTGTTTTCAGCGCGCACCTCGACGCGGGGCATGGGCTGGACGATGGGCGCGCTTGGGTTCCGACATATATTCGTCGGCGGACCGACCATGCGGCGCGGCGACGCCAATGGCACGGATTATTATTTTAGCCCGATGCTCTTGTATCATCTGGCGCGGATCCGTCCCGACGCGATCATATGCGCCGGATATTCGTTACCGACGATGTACGCCGCGCTCTATGCCCGCATCACCGGCGCGCGGCTGCTGATTTACAGTGATGGCACAAATTTTTCCGAACGGAATTACGGGCGCGGGCAAATGCGCGCGCGGCAGGCCCTCATTCCGCGCGCATCAGCCTTGATTGCCAAAAGCAGTTTGGCTGCTGAACGCTTCCAGACACTCGGTGGTGGCAGCAAGACTTTCATTGCGCATCACACAACGGATCTTGACCGGTTTCTGAATGTCGGCCGTTCGCGAACCTATACAGCACAGGCTCAACTGCGCCTGCTCTGTGTCGGGCGGCTGATTGCGCGCAAGGGTGTGCATCATCTTTTGGCGGCGCTGGCGACCATGCCGCCGACCACGCGCCCGGTGCATTTGACACTGGTCGGCTCCGGACCTGAAGAAGCGGCGCTCAAAGCGTATTGCCGGCAGCACCGGCTCGACACAGTCACGTTCGCCGGCTTTGCGGATCAGGCGGCATTGCCGCAATATTATGCGGATTCGGATGTGTTTGTGCTGCCGACGCTGCAAGATCCATTCGGCATCGTGGTGCTGGAAGCAGCGGCAAGCGGCATAGCAATTCTGTCCTCAGTTTATGCCGGAGCGACGTCGGAGTTTGTCATCGATGGGCGGACCGGCTTTGCCTTTGAACCAGCCGATGAGTCCCGTCTTGCGGCGTTGATTGCCACGCTTGCCAATGCGCCGGACCAGGCCACCGCGATGGGCCGCGCCGCCCATGATTTGGCGGCAAGCCGCACGCCTGATCATACGGCTGATGATTACCTCAAGGCGATCCGGTACGCGCTGCAGTCATGAGACTGTCCGGTCGCAATCAATCCTGACCGGGAGCGCGTTCCGCGCTTTCGAGAAAGAGGGCGAAGGACGCCAGCCATGCAATTGCGATCCAGACCATCTGCCACTCTCTCCGTCCGCAGGACATCTGCGGGACGGATGGAAGCGTGAAGGTGTGACGGTTGCAGAGGCGTTAAGGCGCAGACCGCACGTCAGTCTGCCGGCCGGAAACAGGTCTGCACAGTGAATTTTGTGTAAGCGACAAACAAAAAACGCGGGCCTCAGGCCCGCGCTTTTTTTTGTTGGAGAGAGGCAGTCCGCTGTGCAGCGGCTCCTTCTAAACTCAGAAGATGAAATTGATCGAACCGGTTTGCGCCATCGTGGTGCTGCCGAGAACGAACGAGTCCGTTCCGAAGGCTGCCGAGGTAACGAGAACTCCGCTGGTGATGTCGATCACGCTGTCGCCGTTGATGTCGACATTCGTCACGGCAGAGAAGTTCAGGTCACCCAATGTCAGGCCGCCGAAGGCCGACAGGTCAATCTTGTCCTCGATGACAGCGAACGGCTTGATGCCATC
>JBOFFO010000273.1:0-3617 GCA_051648665.1 Beijerinckiaceae bacterium
GACCGGGTGTCCGACTGTTTCCTCTTTTATTTCCATTCATAACATGTCGGCCTGGATGATCGACCGGTTCGGCAGTGAGGAACAGCGGCAGCGCTATCTGCCATCCCTGTGCACGATGGAGAAAATCGCGAGCTATTGCCTGACCGAGCCGGGCGCAGGGTCGGATGCAGCGGCGCTGAAAACGCGGGCGGTGCGCGACGGCGATCATTACATCGTCAATGGCGCGAAGCAGTTCATTTCCGGCGCTGGCGCATCGGATGTGTATGTCACGATGGTGCGCACGGGCGACAACGGTGCGTCTGGCATCTCAACGCTGGTGATCGAGAAGGATACGCCCGGCCTGTCCTTCGGTGCGAATGAAAAGAAAATGGGCTGGAATGCGCAGCCGACGCGGCTAGTGTCCTTCGACAATGCCCGCGTGCCAGTCGCCAATCGGCTCGGCGATGAGGGTATCGGCTTCAAGATCGCGATGGCGGGACTTGATGGCGGGCGGCTGAATATCTGCGCTTCCTCTATCGGCGGTGCGCAGGCCGCGCTCGACAAGGCGCTGGCCTATATGAAGGAGCGCAAGGCGTTCGGCAAACGGCTCGATGAATTTCAGGCGCTGCAATTCCGCGTCGCCGATATGGCGATTGAACTTGAAGCGGCGCGCACGTTCCTGTGGCGCGCTGCCGCCGCGCTCGACCGCAAGGATGCGGATGCGACGCAACTGTGTGCGATGGCGAAGCGCTTCGGCACCGATGTGGCGTTCGATGTCGCCAATCAGGCGCTGCAACTGCATGGCGGATACGGGTATCTCGCCGATTACGGCATCGAGAAAATCGTGCGCGATCTGCGCGTGCACCAGATTCTCGAAGGCACCAACGAAATCATGCGGCTGATCGTGGCGCGGAGCCTGATCGGTTCATCGCGGTAAGTGCAGGAGAAAATCATGACCAGCATCGCATTCATCGGGCTTGGCAATATGGGCGGGCCGATGGCGGGTAATCTCGTTAAAGCGGGACACGCTGTCACGGGTTTCGATCTCGTTGCCGCGTCTTGTGACGCGGCGCGGGCGGAAAATGTCTGCATTGCGGCGAGCGCGCGAGATTGCGTGAAAGATGCGGATGTCATCATCACCATGCTGCCGGCGGGGCAGCATGTGCTGGCGGTGCTGCGGGATATTGCGCCGGTGGCAAAAAAAGGTGCGTTGGTGATCGATTCCTCCACCATTGATGTGGAGTCGGCGCGGGCCGTTCACAAGCTGGCGGCGGAGCATGGCCTGCGCAGTGTCGATGCACCGGTTTCCGGCGGGACGGGCGGCGCAAAGGGGGCCACACTGACATTCATGTGTGGCGGATCGGACGCGGATTTCGCTGCGGCGAAGCCGATTCTTGAAAAAATGGGCAAGAAGATTGTGCATTGTGGTGCGGCCGGCACGGGGCAGGCGGCGAAGATCTGCAACAACATGATCCTCGGCATTTCCATGATTGCGGTCAGTGAGGCGTTCGTGCTGGCGGAAAAATTGGGGCTGTCGCATCAGGCGCTGTTCGATGTGGCGTCCACATCAAGCGGGCAATGCTGGTCTTTGACGACCTATTGCCCGGTGCCCGGCCCGGTCGCCACATCGCCCGCAAACAATGGCTACAAGCCGGGCTTTGCATCTGCGTTGATGTTGAAAGACATGAAATTGTCGCAGCAGGCGGCGTCCGCTGCCGGCGTCACGACACCGCTTGGCGCACTGGCCACGCAGGTTTACGGTATGCACAATGCGTGGGGGCAGGGCGGGGCGGATTTTTCCGGCGTCATCAACCTGCTGCGCGGCGAACAGAAATAATCAGAGTTGCAGCTGCGCAAAGGGCGCGGCGTGACGGATGACCTCCTCATCGCCGCTCGTTCCGTCATTGAACATCTGGATCGCGAAGCGCATGGGATTATCCAGCGGCGTCATTGGCCCGTGCCAGATGTCGGGACCGTAGGTCATCATCTGGTCATGCGTTGCGATAAAAGCGCGCAACCCATCGACGTTAGCCGCGCCCGCTGTGTTTTTCGGCGCGACGAGGACGAGGTAACGGCCCTTGTCCAGCGGCACGAAACTCTGTGACGAATACATATGCCGTTCAATCACGCTGAGCGGCATGGGCCGTTCGGCCCGGGCGGCAATCATCGCGATGGACAGGCTGGCTTTTGCTGCAATCGGGCGGCGGTTGACCATGTGGCGATCGCACCAGATGCGCCCGCCGAGGTCCGGCAGCGTTGCGACATGGCCAAAGGGCGCGAATTGTTCGGCCGTCAGTGGTTCGGCTGTGATCGTGCGCATCAGGTCATCCATGCAAACAGGAAGGCGATGATAAAGGGGAAGGGCAGCGAGACCAGCACGCGGGCGCGCACAAACCAGGCCGGCATGGTCGGCAATTCCCACACGATCATGCGGTTGAACGTGTAGAGCGACCAGCCCGTGACATAGGCCATGACCTGCGGCACGCCAGCGCCCGCTTTGAGGGCCGCTGCCCCAAGGGAATATCCGACCACAGGCCCGCCCGGCGTCAATGCGCCTGCCAGTGTCGCGATAGCGATACCGGTGATGCCGGATTCCTTGCCGAGCCAGCCCGTGACCACATCCGCGGGCACCATGCGGGCGAGAAATCCTGCGCCGATGATTCCAATGGCGAGGCGCGGCAGCAGCCGCATAAATTCGCGCCATGTACGCAGCGCGGCAACCTTCGGCATCCGCCGGTTTTTGCGGTAGGCGATGAACAGCAACAGGGCCGCCGCGCCGTAGAGAATAATGGTGACGAGCAGCACGGCCATGTCAGCGCCCCATGAACAGATGCAAGGGGATGCTGCGCGCGAGCCAGCCCGCCAGCATGGGCATGGGCAGAGATACAATCGAGCGTAGCGCGACCAGTTCAGGCCCGAAGAACGGCATTTCCCAGATCAGGGCGCGGTTCACGCCGAGCAGCAGCCACGCGGATATAAACGCGATGGCGGCGCCGCGATCTGCGCCAGCAATCAGAAATCCGGCAGCGAGCGGAAAAATCGTGAAAGGGCCGGCAGGAAACAATGCACCGGCGACCGTTGCGATCAACAGACCGAGCAGGCCCGAGCCTTCGCCAATCCAGCGCTTGACCGTCTGGCGTGGCACCAGCAGCCGCACCAGCCCGCCCAGCAGCGTTCCGGCGATCACCTTGGGCACGACTTCGATGAAGAGCTGAATGTCCTCTTGCAGCACATGGAAAAATATGGCGCGCCCATCGCGCAGCAGCACGGCCAAGGCCGATCCGACAGACAGCACGAGAATGACAGCAAAACCCCAGTCGATGCGTTTCAACCACGGGCGGCGCTGCTTGGATATATCGGGGGGCGCGGCACCGGCGGTCATGAGGCTGGGATCATCTGCAATGGAAAAGGCCGGGCAGAGCGCCCGGCCTGTTGTTAGCTGACTTCGCAGCGGTCAAAAAGCGCGTCCGCCGCGCAGATGTCATGCGCCAACCCTATCAGGCGCTGCCTTGCGCCGCATCCGTCGAAGCGTCGATCTGCGCCACAACTTGTGGCGGAATTTCCAGCCCCGCTGCGAGCATGCGAAGGAATTTCTGCTCGGCGCGCTGGTCGGGATGGATCGCAAGGCGGGCGGCGGT
>JBOFFO010000274.1:0-6935 GCA_051648665.1 Beijerinckiaceae bacterium
AGCCTCTCCGACACATGGCGCGCCAAGCAGCTTGAATATAGCTGGGTGCGTGGCCTGTGCGGGCAATGGCGCGATTTCTGGTCGCTTACCGGTGAAGCGCTGGACTTTGCGCTCGCCAAGCATCCGCAGATTGACCGGAACCACCGTGAGGCGCTGCTGGCAGCCTATGAAACGCTCGATGCCTATCCGGAAGTCCATGCCGTGCTCACTGCCTTGCGCGCGCAAGGGGTTTCGCTTGGCATTTTATCCAACGGCTCGCGATCGATGCTTGGCAAAGCTGTTTCTGCCGCACAACTGCAGCCCTTGCTCGACGGGGTCTGGTCCGTTGACGAGGTCCGCCAATTCAAGACAGCGCCAGCCGTCTATGAACTGGCGCGCCAAGCGTTGGGCATCGCCGCCAGCGAAATGGCGATGGTTTCATCGAACCGGTGGGATATTGCCGGGGCAAAGGCATTTGGCATGCAGGCGATCTGGATTAACCGAACCGCCCAACCGGACGAATATCCGGATCTCCAGCCGGACGCGACGATCAGCGATCTTCGCGCGCTCTTGGGCTGATCAGTCACCCAGCGCGGCGAGAATCCGCACCCAACTCCTGATGCCCTTGTGGAAAGATGTCAGGTCGTATTTTTCGTTCGGTGAATGAACGCGATCATCTTCAAGGCCAAAGCCAACAAGGAGGGAATCAAGGCCCAGCGTTTTCTTGAAATCACCGACGATGGGAATTGATCCGCCCGATCCGACCATCACAGCCTTGCGGCCCCACTCTTTCGTGAGCGCTTCGCGTGTGCGCAGCAGATCCGGACTGTCGAATGGCAGTTGGATGGCGGGCGAGACATTGTGCGACAGAAATTCGACCTTGCAATCATCAGGCACCTGCGCCCGAACAAATGCCTGAAAGGATTTGGCGATCTTTGCCGGATTTTGGTCGCCGACAAGGCGGAAGGAGACCTTGGCGTGCGCCTCGCTCGCGATCACCGTTTTGGTGCCTTCGCCGGTGTAGCCGCCCCAGATGCCGTTGACATCGCAGGTCGGCCGCGTGGAAATCTGTTCGAGCAACAGCCGGCCCTTTTCACCAGCGGATTTTTTCAAGCCGATGGGGCCGAGAAATTCCTTTTCCGTCAGCTTCAGCTTTTCAAGGTCGGCCTTCACCGCGCGCGGCAGATTTTTCACGCCTTCATAGAAACCGGGAACCATGATCTTCCCGTTCTTGTCGTGCAGCGAGGCGCAAATGCGGGCAAGAATATGAATTGGGTTCTGTGCGGCGCCGCCATAGAGACCGGAATGCAGATCGCGGTTCGCGGCCCGGATGATGATTTCCTGATAGACCATGCCGCGCAGAGATGTGGTGATCGCCGGCGTTTTACGGTCCCACATGCCGGTGTCGCAGACGAGGCAGAGATCGGCCTGCAATTCCTTGCGGTTCGCCTTGACAAAGGCAGGCAGATTGGCGGATCCGGATTCCTCCTCGCCCTCTATCATCATGGTGATGCCGAGCGGCAGCGCGCCGGTGACCGCCTTCCACGCCCGGCAGGCCTCGACGAACGTCATCACCTGACCTTTGTCATCACATGCGCCACGCGCAACGATGGCTTTGCGGCCTTTCGCAATCTCAACAATTTTTGGATCGAAAGGGTCGCTATGCCACAAATTCAACGGATCGACTGGCTGCACATCGTAATGGCCGTAAAACAGCGCGTGGCGGCCAGCGCTGCCAGCCTGCCGCCCGACGACGACAGGCGCGCCCGGGGTTTTGCGCGGCTGCGCATCGAACCCTATAGAGGCCAGATCGTCCGCCAGCCAGCGGGCGGCGCGCTCCGTATCCTTGCCAAACGCGGAGTCCGTGGAAATTGAAGGAATGCGCAAAAATGCGAACAGGCGCCCCAAAGCCTGATCCAGACCGGCATCGACATGGGCGAGAACTTTATCCACCGTTGCAGTCACTGGCCTTGCTCCGCTGTTTCATAGGGCTTGGGCCATCATTCGCGGATTTTCACTCCGATCAAGTCCGCTTCGCTGCATGTGAAGTCTGCCGTTAGCGCACGGCGTTGCGCAAGGGTCCAAAAACCTCCGGCTGTGCTGCGATGATCGATTTCGTGTGATCATATCCCAGAGCGACGGTTGCATCGAACCGCTTCCAATCCAGCAAAGGCACACGCGCCACCGGCGGCTTGATGACCAGATGAGCCGTGCGCAAGCCGCGCCGGAGCGAGGACACGCTGCCGATGGTGCCGACGCGCCAAAGCGTCTCGACAATATCCGGCTCGCCGGGCCGGCGGGCGCCACTGATGCGCTGCCACCACGGAATGATCCGGTCCGGCGGCGGTGCGAACTGGCCATCATCGCCACTGACATCAATGCCGATTACGCGACCACGTTGCAGGGAGACCGCCGCATCCACGGGCATGTTGTCGATCACGCCACCATCGACGAGCACCCGTCCCCCATCCAGCACCGGGGGAAACACACCCGGAATTGTCACGCTCGCCTGTAACCACCGGCGTAACAAACCCGTGCGATGAATCACCGGCTCAGCATTGCCAATATCAGAGGAAAGACAAAAAAACGGCTGGCGCAAATCCTCTATAAAACGGCCACCGAACGCCGCCTCTAGCAGCCGTGCAATTTTGCGTCCACGAAAGAAAGAGACAACAGGAAAGGTGGGATCCGACATCGGCCGCTGTTCAACAAACACCTTGCGGATATCGCGTTTCACCGCATCAGGTGAAAACCCAGCCGCATAGGCTGCAGCGATGACCGCGCCCATGCTCGTGCCGCCGAGAATATCCGCGACGATGCCTGCTTCTCGCAAGGCTTCCAGCACACCGAGATGAGCAAATGATCGTGCGCCGCCGCCTGACAGAACAATGCTCAGTGCGGTGCGCGTCATCAATCGTGCAAGACGTGCAATATCGCTGTCGTCAATGATGTGATGAACATCGCGCGCACCCGTCGCGGCAGCCCATTGCGCCGCACGCCCAGCCGGCGCGGTTCCGTCACCTTCCAGCACAAGTTCAATTCGAGGCTGATGTTCCTGCCGCTCAAGCCCATATGGCTCATCATTGACGCGTGCAAAAACCATTTGGACATCGGCCTGACGGCAACAATAGTCACGCCAATCATCGGAGGCGTCATCGGCAATCAGAAAGACAAAATCGTGATCCTGCTCGATCGCATGCAGTTTTTCGCGATGGTTGTCCGCCCATGGTTCCGTGACAAGGCAAATACGTGCTTTCTCTGCCGCGTGGGTTTTGAGACGCCCGGCCATGGCGCGCAGCCGTGCTGCCGGAAAATGCCCTGCCACGCGCAATGCGAATACCCGCGGTTTTCCCGTTTCGCGCGCCGGCTGCTGCACACGCGCCAGCCGCTGGGCCAGAACGCCGGCGATGCCGAGGGCAATGCGCGGGTGTGCGACAATCAGGTCATCAAGAATGGCGCGCGAGATTCGGCATGCCTCGCAATCGCGCATGGCAATGACTGTGGCGCTGCGCGGCTCGCCAGTGAGCATCGCCATTTCGCCTACAGTCTCACCGCCATAAATAATGCCGATCCGCTCCAGATCGCCTGAGTCTGTGTGACGCTCGATCGACAGTGCGCCGGACTGGACAATGTAGAGATCGCTCGACGGATCACCCTGGCGGAAAAGAACTTCGCCCGCCTGCAAGGACAGCCGCTCAACGCGGGCAGCCAGTGCGTTCAGCACATGGTTGGGCAGCCCGGCAAAAATCCTTATGCCCGATAACGCTCCATGCAAAGTTCCGGCAATGCTGCCTTGCTCATCCGCCATGCAGTTTGCACCTCCCTGCAAAGGATAGCGCAATTCCTCAGCGGCGGGGAATGCCCGGCGCTGCTGATTACTTCATGATGGAACCGAGCACACCGCGCAGAATGGCATTGCCAATCTGCCGCCCGGCTGTGCTTGCCATCGAGCGCGCAGCGGATTTGATGATCGCCTCGCCCATGCCCATGCGGGCGCGGCCGGCGCTGGCCGCCGTCTTGCCGCCACGCTTTTGGGTCGATGGCGCAGCCGTTTCATCGCCGCCCAGAATGGAACCCAGCCAGCCTCCGATGCCGCCGGAGGCCGAGGCTTCCTGCGCGGGCGCTGCCGCCAGTTCGCGACGTTTCTGCAACAATTCATAGGCCGATTCATTATCGACCGCGGTGTCATATTTGCCGCGAATGGTGCTGCGGGCGATGACGTCACGCCGCTCTTCTGGCTTCAGCGGGCCAACACGTCCTGACGGCGGATGTACGAAGGTACGCTCGACAATGCTCGGCACGCCCTTGCCTTCCAGCATGGAAACCAGCGCCTCGCCGACGGCCAACTGCGTGATCGCTTCCATCGTGTTGAATTTCGGATTCTGGCGGAAGGTATCAGCGGCGGTCTGCACGGCTTTCTGATCGCGCGGCGTGAAAGCGCGCAGGGCATGCTGCATGCGGTTGCCGAGCTGGCCCAGCACCGTGTCCGGCACATCGAGCGGGTTCTGCGTCACAAAATAGATACCGACGCCTTTGGAACGGATCAGCCGCACCACCTGCTCCACCGCCTGCACCAGCGATTTTGGTGCGTCGTTGAAGAGCAGATGTGCCTCGTCGAAAAAGAACACCAGCTTGGGCTGATCGAGATCGCCGACTTCGGGCAACTGCTCGAACAATTCGGAAATCAGCCAGAGCAGGAAAGTGGCGTAGAGGCGCGGGTTCGCCATCAGCTTGTCAGCGGCGAGGATATTGACCATGCCGCGCCCGTCACGGTCCGTGCGCATCAGATCAGCAATGTTGAGTGCGGGTTCGCCGAAAAAGGAGTTTGCGCCCTGATTTTCAAGCACCAGCAAAGTACGCTGGATCGCACCAACGGACTGCGTGGCGACGTTGCCATACTTTAACGTCAATTCCTGCGCGTTCTCGCCAATGAAGGTCAGCAGCGCGCGTAAATCCTTGAGGTCGATCAGCGGAAGCTGTTCGTCGTCAGCGATGCGGAAGGCAATGTTGAGCACACCCTCTTGCGTCTCGTTGAGATCAAGCAAACGCGCCATGAGCAGCGGGCCCATTTCCATAATGGTGGCGCGGATGGGATGGCCCTGTTCCCCAAACAGATCCCAGAATGTGGTCGGGAAGGCATCAGCCTGCCAGCTATAGCCGATTTCGGCCGACCGCTTGGTGATCCATTCCTTCGGCTCGCCCATGGCGGCAATGCCGGAGAGATCGCCCTTGATGTCAGCGGCGAACACTGGAACGCCGGCATTGGAAAAGCCCTCCGCCAGCACCTGCAAGGATACAGTTTTGCCGGTGCCGGTCGCCCCTGTGATCAGGCCATGCCGGTTGCCGAATCGGAGGGTCAGCACCTCATCCTTGGTGCTCTTGCCAAGATAGACCGTCCCATTTGCGGTGTTGGTGCCCTGCGCCATCGTCGCCATATCCCTTTTCGAATGCCAGCGCTTATAGGCCAGGCGACATGGCTGCGCCAAGGGCGGCCAAGACTTTCCCCATGGCGATCATCCGAACTGCCCCCTGCGCTTGTCTCCGGTGCAAAATCATGAACAAAACGCAATCATAGAAAACGGCATCAGCGCCATAGGAGACTGAGCATGGAAGAACTCGTTGGCCGCGTTTCGGCCGCTGCTGGCATCGACGCTGACAAGGCGCAGACGGCTATCGGGATGATCCTCGCTTTCCTCAAGAAGGAAGCGCCGGGTGAAGCGACTGAGAGTCTGATCGCGAAGCTGCCCGGCGCCGAAGAGGCAGTTGCCAATCCTGGCGGTGGCGGCGGCATCATGGGTGCGATTGGTGGCATGATGGGCGGCGGCATCATGGGCCTTGGAACGCAGCTGATGGGTGCGGGCCTGAGCATGGGCGAAATCCAGTCGGTCAGCCGCGAGCTTTTCGCGGTCGGCAGAGAAAAAGCCGGCGAGGACACCATGGGTGAAATCGTCAATGCTGTGCCGGGGCTGAGCCAGTTTATCTGATCGGTCTGTGCCGGTTGCTTCCTGTGCCTCGATTGATGGGCCACACCAGCCGCATTGGTTGTGTGGTCCTTGCAACGGCGGTCCCGGGAGCTGTTGCGCCGGCGCAAACGCAACCGCCAGCCGGCGCATGGACGACGCGGTTCGAGCGCTCCGCCGGCGAAACCATTGCATCTTACCGTGCGCCGGATGGCGCACGGTTTTCTTTTGTCTGCGATTCGGCTGGGCCGCGGCCTGGGCGCGGCCGCATTGAAGCTGCCCTACCTGCATCACGGGCCATTGACCCGTTGCCGGCGCGTTTGACTATGCGACTCGCCGGAAGCAAGGGACACGCCGAAGCCGAAGCCACGTCCGCCATTGCGCCGGCTCCCCCGCCGCCACGACCAACACGGGGCCGGGCATCAGCCACTGACGCCAATCAAACGCTACTTGTTTTAACTATTGCCCTTGATGGCAACGCTGCAACGGCGCGCATCATGGCGGAGATGGTCGGACTTGTGCAAAGCAGCGCCGGCGATATTGCGGTGCGCATACCGGCGCTCGATATTGGCATGCCCATCAAGCGGCAGACGAATCTGAAAGCGCTTCAGGGATTTGCGGAGGGATGCCAGAATTTCCTTCCGGCCATGGACGAGGAAGTGATCTGGGACTGGCATCAAGGTCTCGACACGCTTGATGGCAAGCCAACCGTGACGCTCGTCGCTCAACCTATTGCCAATGACACACGCGAGAACGCCCAGCGTCTCACCATCGAATGCCGTGAAAACAAAGTGCGCATTCTGATTGGGGGATTTTATCCATATCCGGCACCGCATACAGCCATCATCGCAGCTGGGACCAGCGAGGCCCCTTTCCGCACGGAACCGGCAGCCGCGGCGCACGCACTCTACATTGCGGATCGTGAAACGCGACGGTTTCTCGATCTGCTGGCAGCAACCGACAGCATCACCTTAGCAACCGCGGATCAGGCAAACC
>JBOFFO010000275.1:0-1894 GCA_051648665.1 Beijerinckiaceae bacterium
GCAATCGGGAACATGATTCGGTCCCGAAACCGATCATAGGGCACGGCAATGTCGTCCCCATGCACCAGCAGGCCGGCTTCGATCATGGCCTCTTTGCTGACGCCCTTGCCAGCGAGATGGTCACGCAGCGCAAACTTCTCACCCGGCGCATAGCCGAGCCGGAATGCAGCACGCGTCGCCGGATCAAGCTCGCGCCCGTCGAGATAGCGCCGTGCCTTGGCGCCGGCTGAACCCCTAAGCTGTTCCTCGAAGAAGGCCGCCGCCAGTTCCATCACCTCATGCAGACCAGTACGGCGCTTCTCCTGCTCTTCGGCTTCGCGAGTCAGCTTCGGCACCGGCAGCCCTGCTTCCTGCGCCAGCCGTTCCACCGCCTCGGGAAAGCTCAGGCCCTCCGTCTCCATCAGGAAGGTGAAGATGTTGCCATTCTTGCCTGAAGAAAAATCGAACCAGGCCTGCTTCTGGTCATTCACATAGAAGGACGGCGTCTTCTCCGCATTGAAGGGCGACAGGCCCCGCCACTCCCGCCCCGCCTTCTTCAGCGCCACGCGCCGGCCCACAACCGCCGATACGGGCAGGCGGGCCTTGATCTCTTCAATGAAGGACGGGGGAAAGCGCATCGGCGGGTGATAGCATGCCTGCGCGCGATTCTCGCGGCGGACTTCCAGAAGACTTCCGGCCTTGTCGATCCTGTTGACAACCCTGTGGACGGTTTAGGGCACCATCGCCAGAAACACGAAGGTCGCAAACAAGACGAGATGCGCCACGCCAGCGAGGATGTTGGTTCGCTCCCCGCCAAAAGTGATGAGGCTGACGAACAGTGTCACGGCCAGCAGGATCTGGTCGGCGGCGCTGATGCCAAGAATAAGCGGCTTGTTGAAAATCAGGCTCATCGCGCCAACCGCCGGCATGGTCATGCCAATGGTCGCCAAGGATGAGCCAAGCGCCAGATTGACGCTTTTCTGAAGCTGATCGCGCCGCGCTGCCAGAACTGCCGCCACGCCCTCTGGCAGCAAGATAACCAGCGCCACAATGATACCGATAACAGCGCGAGGCATGCCCGCGGACACCACGCCGGCCTCAATCACCAGTGAAAATTTCTTCGACAGCAGAATGACACCGGCGAGCGCCACCACAAGCCAGAACAGGCCGAGCCACAATTCCCGGTCGCTAACCTGCGGATGGGCCGTTTCATCCTTGTCGCCAATGACGATGAAATAATCGCGATGCCGAACGGTCTGGATGTAAAGAAACGCCGCATAGAGCGCGAGGGAAATGACGCTGACAAAAACAAGCTGAGACGCAGAATAAACCGGCCCCGGCTCAGCCTGCGTATGGCTGGGCAGGATCAGCGTCAACACGGCCATCGGCGCCAGCACCAGCAGATAGGACGCCGCTCCGCGCGTGCGGAACCCCTGTTCGCCGTGACGCACGCCGCCAACGAGAATACACAGGCCCACCAGCCCGTTGCACACGATCATGATGACCGCATAAACCGTGTCGCGCGCCAGCATCGGGCTTGCATCATTTGACAGCATCACAGACGCGATCAACGCCACTTCGATTACGGTGACAGCGGCGGTAAGAATGAGGGTGCCATAAGGTTCGCCCGTGCGATGGGCGATGATCTCCGCGTGATGCACGGCGGCAAACACTGTTCCGAACAACACCGGGATCAACATCAACGCCAGCACAAATCCAACAGGCGTCGGGCTGAAAGATTGCGTGAAGCCTGCCAGTGTCGCCACGCCAAACAAAACCAGCGCTGCAATGGGAAACAGCCAGGTCGTGATGGGAATTTTTCCAGACGGCGCCATGTCAGCCCTGCAGGTCTTCATGCCGCGCCCGCTTGCGCGCAACAAATGTCATCCGCGCCTGATTATGGCCGATATTAGGA
>JBOFFO010000276.1:0-3359 GCA_051648665.1 Beijerinckiaceae bacterium
CATGGGTGACGCCCGCCGCCTTGAGCTTGTCATAGGAGTGCGTGATCGCCGCCCAGTCCTTGTATCCGCCCAGATACAAATTCGAATGAAAGCATGTGGTGAAGGTTTCACCCGGCTCAACCAGCGTCACATCCAGCGCGCCAGCTGAGTCCTTGGCGAGATAGCGTGCCGCCGTTGCACCGCCCGGCCCGCCGCCAATGATGACCACTTTTGGCTTGGCCTGAGCAATGGCCGGCATGGCAATCCCGCCCGCCGCTGCGATGCTGGCTGCACCGCCGAGAAAATAACGGCGGTTCAGTGCGAAATTTTGTCCATTCATGGAACTCTCCCCTTGTCGTTGTTTTACTTCGTTGTCGTTGGTTGCGAAAGACTGCCGAAATAGGCGGCAAGCGCTGCAACCTCCTCGTCGGACAGCTTGTTGACGATGGTTTGCATCACCGCATTGTCGCGCTTTTTCGTGCGATATTCGTTCATGATCTCGATAAAGGCCTCGTCCGGCCAGCCGATGATCGGCGGAATGCCATCGAATTTCCCGGAGAGCTGGTGGCAGGTCACGCATTCACCGGCGAGATATTCACCGAACGCCTTGTCGCCTTTGCCCTGCGAGCGCGCGGGCATCGCAGCAACCGCCAGCCACATAGAGAAAAATGCGCATACGAGAATGCGTACTGTCATGCCATTCGTCATGGGCGCACGATGGTCCATCCGGCTTCCTGCAATTCCATCAAGCGCACCACGCCGGCTTTTGCAATGGTGGCGTTCGGCAGCAGGGGAATGTCGCGGCCTTCCCTCCGCTTCAGCGTATCGATGGTGTTTCCACATGCGACGAAGGTGACATTGGGCATGCTCTTGGCAAAGCCCAGCACGCGCTCTTTCACAGGCGAGGTGTCGGCGCGCAGCATGGCAAGGCCGCCGATCATGGCAATGATCTGGATTTCCACCTCTTCCGCCTTCTCCGAATAAAGTTCGGAGACGTTACGCGCCACATCAAGCGCCGCCATCATTTTGTCAGGATCGGCATCGCTCACCTGCAAGGCGAGGCGGTGCGGCTTGTCCTCGGCATAAGCAGGACCGGCGGCAAGAAACAGCGCAGCCATCCCCGCGGCACACAGCGAGAAAATTTTTCGGCGCGATGCGTTTATGCCGGTCATGCCATTCCCAGCTTTGCGTAATCAATCCACCTTTGGACCCTTGCCGCCTTCCGGCGTGACGTCGATCACGGAGGCGCGCCCCGTAACTTTCGCTGCGCCCGGCGCGCAATTGCTCATGCAGGGATTTTTCTTCCAGAAGTGCTTTTCGCTCTTTTCCCGGTCGTCATCGAAGAAATTTGCCTCGTTCGGCAGCTTGATCTTGGCAAAATTCTTCTCGTTCAGCTCCTGATTTTCATCCTTGATGATGTCGTTGAGCAGCAGGATGTAGGCGCTGATCGCGTAAATCTCGTCATGCGTCAGTGACTGCGCGTTGCCGTAGGGCATGGCGTGATCGATGTAATCGAACAGCGTCGTCACATACGGCCAGTAGGAGCCGATGGACTTGACCGGGTTATCGCTTTTCAGCGTGCCATTGCCGCCCGACAGGATCGGCCAGCGCCCGGCGGATTCACCGAATTCCCCGTGGCACGACGCGCATTTCTCCACATAAAGCGGTTCGCCCTGTTTGGCGGTGCCTTTGCCGACCGGCAGGCCAAGGCCGTCCGGGCGCACATCAATATCCCAGCCCTTGATTTCTTCCGCCGTCGCCTCGCGGCCGATGCCGAATTTTTTCGCAGCTTCGATCTTCGCAGCCGTGGCCGGCTTCGCCTGCTGCGCAATGACCGGGCCGCCAAGCGCGATCAGGCCAGCCATCAGCGCTGATCCGAGAAAGGCATTACGCAATTTCGACATTTTCCACCGTCCCGTTTGATTGCACATGCCAGGTCTGGATGCCGTTGTTGTGATAGATCGAATTGAGGCCGCGCACGGCGCGCAGTTCATTTTTCGTCGGCTGCACATAACCGCTGTCATCCATGGCGCGGGATTGCAGCAGCAGCGGCGAGCCGTCCCAGTCAAATTCGTAATAGAAGCAGGTCATCGCCTTGTCCCACACCGGCCCATCGATGCGCGCTGGCCGCCAGTTGCGCCCGCCATCGAGGCTGACATCGACGCGCGCAATCTTGCCGCGCCCGGACCAGGCCACGCCGCGCAGCACGGTCAGGCCCTTCTTGTGATTGAGCGGCGCCTGCGGCGACGGGTTCGTGATCACAGATTTCGCATCCATGATGTAGGTGAAACGCCGCGCCTTGCCGTTTTCGAGCAGGTCCGTGTATTTCGAGGTTTCTTCGCGATGGTGCCACGGTTCGTCGCCCACCTCGATACGGCGGATCCATTTCACCCACATATTCGCTTCCCAGCCGGGAATGACCATGCGGACGGGATAGCCATTTTCCGGCCGCAGCATTTCGCCATTCATGCGGTAGGCGACCAGCACGTCATCCAGCGCCTTCTGCAAGGGCAGCGAGCGCGTCATGCCCGAGGCGTCGCCGCCTTCCAGCAACAGCCATTTCGCTTTCGGCTTCATCCCTGCTTCATTCAGCAGCGTTTTCAGCGGCACGCCCGTATACATCACGGAATGAATCATGCCGTGCGTGAACTGACAGCCATTGAGCTGCGCGCCTTTCCATTCCATGCCGGAATTGGCGGCGCATTCCGCAAAATAGGCGCGATTGACGACGGGAAAACGCTTCAGGTCATTGAGTGTGAACATCAGCGGCTTGTCCACGAGGCCGTGCAGCATCAACTGGTAATCGACCGGATTGATTTCCGCGATGCCACCGTGATGCCGCTCAAAGCACACGCCATTCGGCGTGATCGGCCCGTCCAGCTCATGCAGCGGCGTAAACGACACCGAACTTTCGCGCGAGGCGGTCAGCCATTCCACATCGCGGCGGATGACATGCGCCTCATATTGCGAGGGCTTGCCATATTTGCGCACCGCGACGCCATCGCCGAGATATTTCGACCAGTCCGCCACATTCGGCGCCTGATTGGCGGGATCAGGCTTCGCAGGCGTTTGCGCCAGTGCGCCGCCGCCCATCGCCACACTGCCACCAGCCGCCAGCCCAGCCTTCAACAGGGCACGGCGGCTTTGCATGGCGGATGCATCAGTCATTTTTTCCGTCATGATGGTTCCCTCAATAATTACGGCGCAATCACCGAGACATGCGAGTTGCCTTGCGGCGCAACGGTTTTGGCTGCCTTCAGATAATTGAAAACAACATCCCAGATCGGCGGGCCTTCCGTGCCTTCGTTGACGCTGGCCCAGCCCGTGACCGTGTATTCCTTGCCCGCTTCGATCGCGGCGCCTGACTTGATCAGCTTCAT
>JBOFFO010000277.1:0-1667 GCA_051648665.1 Beijerinckiaceae bacterium
CGGTGTCGCGTCCTGTCACAGCCTCATAGGCGAGACGGCCAAAGCCGGGGATGGCGAACACTGTTTCGACCACCACGCTCCCACCAAACAGCGCACCCGCCTGCTGGCCAGCAAGAACAACCACCGGCAGCAGCGCCGGGCGCGCCACTGCGCGCCAGACCACGCGCGTGCGCGGCAGGCCGCGCGCCTGCGCAGCACGCACATGATCCTGCGGCCATGTCGCCAACATGCCGGCGCGAAGAGTGCGGACATAAAGTGCGAGATAGCCAAGACCCAGCGCCAGCGTCGGCAGCACAAAATGCCGGATACCATCGGCAAAGGGCGCACCGTTGCCACCCATGCTGCGCACGCCGCCCACCGGAAACCAGCCCAACTGCACCGCAAACACAACGATCAGCACGATGCCAAGCCAAAAATTGGGCACTGCATTCAAAACCATTGTCGCCACGCCAATGATGCGGTCGCGCAGGCTTCCGGGCTTTGCGCCGGACAAGAGGCCAAGCCAAAGGCCAAGGATGGCGGCCAGCGCCGTTGCGCCCGCCATCAATGCGAGTGTGTTGGGCAGACGCTCGATGATGACATCGGTAACAGGCCGCGAAAAAATAACCGACCGTCCGAAATCGAACTGCAGCGCGCCCGCCATGAATGCGAAAAACCGCTGCCAGGTGTTGCCATGCAGTCCCCAGCGCTGCCGCAGCTCCTGCGCGCCCGTCGTGCTGCCAGTCTCGGCGAAATAGGCATCGACTGCATCGCCCGGCGCGAAGGACAACAGCAGAAATCCGCCGCACGCCACCAGCACCAGCGTTGGGATGGCCATGACCATCCGCATCACCACAAGGCGCAGGGACCGGCTCACGGATGAACCCCGGAAATCAACCCTGCGCCAGCCAGCAATCCGCCCAGTGCGAGGTCGCCCAGCGCGGATTATTGGCGACATTGCGCACCTCGTCACGCGCCACCGTGATGAAAGTCCATTCCGCCACATGAATAATCGGCAATTCGCTGTTGGCGAGATGCTGAAATTCTTTGTAGGCGGCGATGCGTTGCGCGGGATCCAGCATTGTCGCGCCGCGCGCAATCACGCCATCCATTGCTGTGCTCGCATAGCCCCACTGGTTCGCGAACGGCACGCCGGCTGGCAGTCCGCTCTGATAGAGGATCGTCGTCGAAATCGCCGGATCGTTGCGATAGACAGGTGACCCGATGGCAAGATCGAAGGCGTGATCGGTATAGACCGCTTTGGTATGCGCCGCCGGATCATTGTTGACGATCTGCGCATCGATACCAACGGCGCGCAGGGCCTGCCGGAGATAATCGCCAAACTGCCGCGTCTGCTCGAACCAGGGTGCGGGGAGTAGCCTGAGCGTAAACCGTGTGCCATTGGCGCCGCGCGGGTAGCCGGCCTCATCGAGAAGCGCATTGGCCCGCGCCACATCGAAACGCGGCGCGCTGACGGCTGTTTCATGCATCGCCTTGTCACTGACTGGCACGGGGCCGTTCGAGGCGCGCGCGGTGCCGAGAAAGATCGCATCGGTCACAAAGGTGCGGTCGATGACATGCGCAATGGCGCGGCGCACACGCACATCCGACAATTCCTTGCGGCGATGATTAATTTCGACCGTGAGCTGATAGGTGATGCCGTCATAGCCATCCGTGATAACCTTCAC
>JBOFFO010000278.1:0-3913 GCA_051648665.1 Beijerinckiaceae bacterium
ATGCCGCGTTTCTTGAACTCATCAAGAATGGCCAGCATGTAGCTCGGCGTCACCATGATAATGTCCGGCTTGAAATCCTGAATCAACGCCACCTGCCGGTCTGTCATGCCGCCGGAAATCGGAATGACGGTGCATCCCAGCCGCTCCGCGCCGTAATGCGCGCCAAGGCCGCCGGTGAACAATCCGTAGCCATAGGCAATGTGACAGATCATGCCGGGGCGCCCACCAGACGCACGGATGGAGCGCGCCACAAGATTGGCCCATGTGTCGATGTCAGCCTTGGTGTATCCGACGACCGTGGGCTTGCCCGTGGTGCCCGATGAGGCATGCACGCGCGCTACCTGTTCACGCGGCACCGCAAAAAGGCCGAACGGATAATTGTCTCGCAACTCCGCCTTGCCCATGAACGGAAATTTCGCAAGATCGGCGAGTGATTTCAGATCATCCGGATGCACACCGGCAGCATCGAACGACTTGCGATAATGAGGCACATGGGCATAGGCCTTTTGCAGAGTCGCTTTCAGGCGAAGCAACTGCAACGCAGCAATTTCATCCCGGGATGCAATCTCGATCGGATCGAGCGAAGCGCGTGGCGGCGTCAAATCCTGCATGGTATCCCCCTAATACTTAGCTCAGCAGCGAGCCGGGCACGGTGCGCGAATGGCCACGGAATTCTGCGATGATCGCACCCGTTTCGTCGCGCACTGTGACATCAGTGATGCCGGACCGTTCGCCGCGCTGGCGCTCCACCGCTTCCGCAAAAAGCCTCATGCCCTGCCGGCCCGGCGCGATATAGGCAATGCTGCATTGCTGCGCCACCGTGCGCTGGCCGTGGCTGTTGCAGGCAAAGGCAAAGGCGCTGTCCGCCAGCGTGAAAATATATCCGCCATGGCAAGTGCCGTGGCCATTGGTCATGACCGCCGTCACCATCATCGCCATCACAGCGCGGCCTGGGCCAATTTCGATCAATTCCATCGCGAGGTTGCGGCTGGCATTGTCATCCGCCCACATAGATTTGGCGGATTCTTCTGCAATGGACTGGCTGCTACGCTGAGACATGATCATACACCTCGGAACACCGGTGGCCGTTTTTCCATGAACGCCGCGACGCCTTCCGCATAATCGTCCGAGAACCCCAGCGCACGCTGCACATCGCGTTCATGGTCAAGCTGCGCATCAAGCGTCTGCGTAGCCGCCAGATGAATCGCGCGTTTGATAGCCGCTAAAGCTGGCGTGGATTGCTGCGCCAGTTGCTGTGCCAGCGCTTGCGCCTCAGCCATCAGCACCGCATCGTCGACCGCTTTCCAGATCAGGCCCCATTGCGCCGCCTGCTCGGCACCCAGCGGCTCCGCCAGCATAGCCAGCGCTTTCGCGCGCGCTTCGCCGAGCAGATGCGTCAGCGTCCATGTGCCGCCGCAATCCGGCAGCAAGCCAATCTTGGAGAATGACTGGATGAATTTCGCAGAACGCGCAGCAAGCACAATGTCACCGTGCAAGGCAAAATTGGCGCCTGCCCCGGCGGCGACACCGTTGACGGCGACCACAATCGGTTTCGGCAAGGCCCGCATCCGGCGTGCGAGTGGATTGTAGCGTGCTTCCAGACTTTCGCCGATGTCCCGGCGCGGCGCAGCTGAGTCCGGGGCACCGGCGCGATCCGACAAATCCTGCCCGGCACAAAAGCCGCGGCCTGCCCCGGTGATGAGCACGGCACGGCACGTCACATCCTGTTCGATCATGGAAAATGCGTCTGCAAGCTCCTGATGCATTTGCACAGTAAAGCTGTTCAGCCGCTCCGGCCGGTTCAGCGTCAGCGTCACCACGCCGCGCTCCTTCGCCACCAGAATGGTGCCGCCCATGACCTCGCCTCCCGGATTTTTTTGCGGCACTGCACAACAAGAATTTTGCGCGTCGCCCTTATTTTTGCACACGCACTCTTGCATTAACTGACCAGATGGTCAATGAATAAATGTAAGAGCGGCAGGGCTATCCGTCACTGCACAGAAAACGCTCCATCATACCTGAGGGAGGTCTGCATGTTATCTGACGCATCATCAAAGCGTATTGGCTTGCTTTATGCCGCCATGCTGGCGACGGCAGCCGTTGGCATCACCACGGGCGCTGCCAAGGCGCAGGACATCAAGATCGGCGCCATCCTGTCTGTCACCGGTCCGGCTTCATTTCTAGGCGACCCCGCCGACAAGACGATCCGCATGTATGTGGATGAAATCAACGCCAAGGGCGGCATCAAGGGCAAGAAAATCCAGCTTATCGTCTATGATGACGGTGGCGACGCGAACAAGGCCCGCACATTTGCAACGCGCCTGACCGAAGAGGACAAGGTTGTTGCTGTGCTCGGCCCCTCGACCACCGGCACGACCGTCGCGACGATTCCCGTGTTTGAAGATGCGCAGATCCCGATGATCTCGTTCGCTGGCGCTGTCGGTGTTATCGAGCCGGTGAAAAAATTCATCTTCAAGACGCCGCACACCGACCGCATGGCCTGCGAAAAGATTTTTGAGGACATGAAAAAGCGCGGCTTCACCAAGGTCGGGATGATTTCCGGCACCGATGGCTTCGGCAAATCCATGCGCGATGAATGCGTAAAGGTGAATGCCCGTTACGGCATCGAAATCGTCGGTGAAGAAAATTACGGCCCGCGCGATACGGATATGACGCCGCAATTGACCAACCTGCGCAGCAAGGCTGGCATGCAGGCAGTCGTGAACCCCGGCTTCGGCCAGGGACCGGCGATTGTGACGCGCAACTACCGCCAGCTTGGCATCAATGTGCCGCTGTATCAAAGCCACGGCGTCGGCTCAAAGCAGTTCATCGAACTGGCTGGCGATGCCGCGAACGGCGTACGCCTGCCCGCCGCAGCGCTTCTGGTCGCGGAAAAGCTGCCGGACAATGATCCACAGAAGCCGGTCGCCACCGCCTATAAGAAGAAGTTTGAGGATGCGACGAAGCAGCCGGTCTCGACCTTCGGCGGTCACGCCTATGACGGACTGATGATCCTTGTGGCCGCCATCGAGCGCGCTGACAGCGCCGACGCCAAGAAAATCCGCGACGAAATCGAGAAAACCAAGGGATTCATGGGCACCGCCGGGATCTTCAACATGAAGCCGGACGATCATATGGGCCTCGATCTCACAGCCTTCAAAATGCTGGAAATCAAGGATCGGGACTGGGCGCTCGCGAATTGACAACCAGAAAACCGCACGCCGGAAATAAATCCGGCGTGCGCTCCGGCGTTTTCCGCCAGCACAGGATACATGCATGACCGCGCAGTTTCTGCAGTTCCTGATGTCGGGCCTGACGGTTGGTGCGGTCTATGCGCTGGTCGCACTGGGCTTCACCATCATCTACAACGCTTCGACTGTCGTGAATTTCGCGCAAGGCGAATTCGTCATGATTGGCGGCATGGTCACCGTGTTCGCCTATGCGGCGGGCCTGCCCTTGCCTCTAGCGGCGCTTCTCGCTGTGCTCGCGGGCGTGGCTGTCGGCCTTCTGCTGCACCGCTTCGCCATTGAACCCGCGCGCGGCTCCTCCGCCGTTGTTCTGATCATCATCACCATCGGCGGCGCATTCGTCATCCGAGGCATCGCGCAAATTGTTTTTGACAAGCAGTTTCACAAATTGCCTGGCTTTTCCGGCGATGCGCCGGTGAATATTCTCGGCGCCTCCATTGTGCCGCAGACCTTCTGGGTCATCGGCGGCAGCGCCATCATCGTGCTTCTCGTGACCCTGTTCTTTGAGAAAACGCTCATGGGACGCGCGGTTCTCGCCACGGCTGCGAACCGTCTCGCTGCGCAGCTTGTCGGCATCGACACCGGCATTATCATGGCGCTGTCCTTTGGCATGTCCGCGGCCATCGGTGCGCTGGCTGGCATTCTCGTGACCCCGATTACGCTGA
>JBOFFO010000279.1:0-2503 GCA_051648665.1 Beijerinckiaceae bacterium
ATGCTCGATTTTTCTGTCAAGATTACGCGCGAGAGTTTCGCGATTGAGGAGCCGGACCGCCAGGCGCTGCGCGATGCAGGCTTCACCGACCGCGACATCTGGGATATCGCCGCTGTCGCCTCGTTCTATAACATGTCGAACCGCATGGCCTCCGCCGTCGATATGCGGCCCAATGCCGAATATCACGCGCAGGCGCGATGAGGGCACACGTCAGGCTGGCACAAAGAAAAAGCGGACCAGCTTTCGCTGATCCGCAGGAAGGGTTCGAGTGGCCCGGCCAATTCGCCTCCCGGGGGCTGGGGGGCTGAAAATCCGGAGCGGCGAACCGCCGGGCCGTCGAGGCAACATGGCTGTTATGGCGGTCCAGTGCGGCAGGCGTTGGCCGTGAAGCGGGCGAAATTGTGATTCCTTTCACGGCTGCGCGAGAAAGCGCGGCTGGCGTCTGTGGGATGCGGGCTTGCATGCCGGCGCGGCGCGCCGCATCATTGCCTGAGCCGGCGCAGGAGACAGTCGCAGCTGATGAATGACAACGGTGCGGGGGAGAGCGAAGCGCAGCGCAGGCCGGACGGCAATGCGCGCTCGGCTGACGTCATTGCCTGGCCGCCGGCGCAGAAGGCGTCCGAGAAAATTCCGGAGCGCGTGACCTTCGACCGCCGCGAATTGTCGGATATTCTCGATCTCTATGGGCGCAAAGTCGCAGCCGGGGAGTGGCGCGATTACGCCATCAATTTCGAGCGCGACCGCGCCGTGTTCTCGATTTTTCGCCGCGCCTCGGAAGTGCCGATGTACCGCATTCTAAAGACGCCGGACTTGCGCAACCGCCAGGGCATGTATGCCGTCGTGGCCATGACTGGCCTCGTGCTCAAGCGCGGCACGGAATTGAAGCGCGTGCTGGCTGCTATCGACAAGCCGCTGAAGCTGGTGACGACTTAATTCTTTTCAAAAAAAAGCCCCGGTTTCCCGGGGCTTTTCGCATTCCGTGTCCGTCCGCTTATTCGCGTTCGCCGAACAGCGAGAGCAGCGACTGGAACATGTTGATGAAGTTCAGGTAGAGCGAGAGCGCACCCATGATCGAGGACTTCGCCATCAGGACGGAGTCGCCATAGATATACTCATACTCTTCCTTCAGGCGCTGCGTGTCCCACGCGGTGAGGCCCGCGAAGATCAGCACGGCCAGCGCATTCATCGCCAGAGCCAGACCCGTCGACTTGATGAAGATCATGTTGAGCAGGCCGACCACGATGAGGCCGATCACGCCCATCATCAGGAAGGTGCCCATGCCCGACAAGCTGCGCTTCGTCGTGTAGCCCCACAGCGACATCGCGCCGAAGGCGACGGCGGTCGCGAGGAAAGCGTTCACGATGGAGCCCATCTTGAACACGAAGAAGATCGAACCGAGCGACAGGCCCATCGTTGCGGCAAAAGCGAGGAACGTCACGAGCAGCGCCTGCGGGCTCATGCGCTCCATGCGGAACGACATGAACAGGATGAAGGCGAGCGGCGCGAGGATGATCACCCACTTCAGCGGCGTGCCATACAGCGTCATCGCGAGCGGACGGCCCATCAGCGAGATGCTGAAGGCGACGAGCGCGGAAACGCCAAGGCCGAGCACCATGTAGTTGTAGATGCCCTGCATGTAGGACCGGAGGCCCTGGTCATATACGACAGCCCCGGCGCCAGCGCCCATCTGGGTGGGGGCGTAGGTATTGCGGTCGAAGTTGGCCATAAATTCCTCTCTGTCAGTTGCCGCGCTCTATTTCACGCGGTCACGCGGAATATGGCGCGGCTCCCCCGCTTTTACAAGAGGTTCCCTGCGACGAAAGTTGCAGATTCAAGATGATCGTAAAGATGAAGCGGGGCAGACTCTGCGGCAGGCGCAACAATATCCAAGAACAGTTTGTGAATTGCGCAGCGCCGTTGCTCACAACTCCCGCAAGAGCCGCGCCGGCTTTTCAGACAAAATCCGCCACGTCCCCAGTAAACCCAGAGAAATGGCCAGAAGAACCGCAAGTATAGCGGCCAGAAATGCCGGGCCGGGCAAAATCTCGTAACGCAGCTGCATCACCCGGCTCAGCACAAACCAGGCTGACGCCATTCCCGCCAGCCCGCCGAAAATCCCCACCGCCAGCCCGATCAGGCCATATTCGGTGACATAGGCCCGGATCAGCCGCGCCCGTGTTGCTCCCAGTGTCTTGAGCACCACCGCATCATAGAGCCGCGCCCGGTGCCCGGCGGCGAACGCGCCGGCCAGCACCAGCAGGCTGCCAATCAGCGTCAGCGCGCTCGCGCCCCGGATGGCGGCGGAGAGCTGGCGCAGCACCGATTCGATGGTCGAGAGCGCGTCGCGCACCCGCACGCTGGTCACCGACGGAAAGCCCGTGGCGAGCCGGCGGATCAACGCGCTTTCCTCTTCCGGCGTCGCGGCGCCGGGCAGGGCGAGCGTAGCCAGATGGGTGTGCGGTGCGCCAGCGAAGGTGTTCGGCGAAAACACCATCACGAAATT